>NZ_CP062973.1:2340000-2555922 GCF_017311165.1 Psychroflexus sp. ALD_RP9
TAGCATTGGTAGACGCGAAACCGTGTGATCTACCCTTGGGCAGGTTGAAGCTTTGTTAACCCAAAGTGGAGGACCGCACCCGTTGACGTTGAAAAGTCTTGGGATGACCTGAGGGTAGGGGTGAAAGGCCAATCAAACTCGGAAATAGCTCGTACTCCCCGAAATGCATTTAGGTGCAGCGATAGTAATAGTTTTATAGAGGTAGAGCTACTGATTGGATGCGGGGGCTTCACCGCCTACCAATTCCTGACAAACTCCGAATGCTATAAAATGATAGCTATCAGTGAGGGCATGGGTGCTAAGGTCCATGTCCGAGAGGGAAAGAACCCAGAGCATCAGCTAAGGTCCCTAAATATATACTAAGTTGAATAAACGCGGTCTAACTGCATAGACAGCTAGGATGTTGGCTTGGAAGCAGCCATTCATTTAAAGAGTGCGTAACAGCTCACTAGTCGAGCGGTCAGGCATGGATAATAATCGGGCATAAGTATATTACCGAAGCTATGCTTTCATAGATATAATTTATGAGAGGTAGGGGAGCATTCTAAACGGCGTAGAAGGTGTACTGTAAGGTATTCTGGAGTGTTTAGAAAAGAAAATGTAGGCATAAGTAACGATAATGCGGGCGAGAAACCCGCACACCGAAAGACCAAGGATTCCTCAGCTATGCTAATCAGCTGAGGGTTAGTCGGGGCCTAAGGCGAACCCGAAAGGGGTAGTCGATGGACAAGCAGTTAATATTCTGCTACCTGCTTTATATTAAAAGAGACGGAAGAGCAAATCTAGTGCGTGCAGACGGAATTGCACGTTGAACCATATGTAAGTATGGGATAGTACGCCAAAGCTACGGTGGCGGTGATAATCTAGAGGCGGTCTTTCCAAGAAAATCGAATAAAGCAGCCCGTACCGTAAACCGACACAGGTAGTTGGGATGAGAAATCTAAGGTGCTCGAGAGATTCATGGCTAAGGAACTAGGCAAAATGGGCCCGTAACTTCGGGAGAAGGGTCGCCCCACTTCGGTGGGGCCGCAGTGAAGAGGTCCAGGCGACTGTTTATCAAAAACACAGGGCTCTGCGAAATTGAGAGATGACGTATAGGGCCTGACACCTGCCCGGTGCTGGAAGGTTAAGAGGAGATGTTATCTTCGGAGAAGCATTGAATTGAAGCCCCAGTAAACGGCGGCCGTAACTATAACGGTCCTAAGGTAGCGAAATTCCTTGTCGGGTAAGTTCCGACCTGCACGAATGGTGCAACGATCTGGACACTGTCTCAGCCATGAGCTCGGTGAAATTGTAGTATCGGTGAAGATGCCGATTACCCGCTGTGGGACGAAAAGACCCCGTGAACCTTTACTATAGCTTAGTATTGACTTTGGATAAGTGATGTGTAGGATAGGTGGGAGACATTGAAGCGGTATCGCTAGGTATCGTGGAGTCATTGTTGAAATACCACCCTTTACTTGTTTGAAGCCTAATCCCTAAATAGGGAGACATTACTTGGTGGGTAGTTTGACTGGGGTGGTCGCCTCCAAAATAGTAACGGAGGCTTCTAAAGGTTCCCTCAGCACGCTTGGTAACCGTGCGTAGAGTGCAATGGCATAAGGGAGCTTGACTGAGAGACCTACAAGTCGATCAGGTACGAAAGTAGAGCATAGTGATCCGGTGGTTCCGCATGGAAGGGCCATCGCTCAAAGGATAAAAGGTACTCCGGGGATAACAGGCTGATCTCCCCCAAGAGCTCACATCGACGGGGGGGTTTGGCACCTCGATGTCGGCTCGTCACATCCTGGGGCTGGAGAAGGTCCCAAGGGTTGGGCTGTTCGCCCATTAAAGTGGCACGCGAGCTGGGTTCAGAACGTCGTGAGACAGTTCGGTCTCTATCTACAGTGGGCGTTAGAAATTTGCGTGGATCTGACTCTAGTACGAGAGGACCGAGTTGGACAAACCTCTGGTGTATCTGTTGTTCCGCCAGGAGCATTGCAGAGTAGCTACGTTTGGCAGGGATAAGCGCTGAAAGCATATAAGCGCGAAACCCACCACAAGATGAGATTTCTTTAAAGGGTCGTTGAAGACGACAACGTTGATAGGCTACAGGTGTAAAGGCAGTAATGTCATAGCCGAGTAGTACTAATTACCCAAAAGCTTATTATAACAGCTCTTTTAATGAATTTTAATAATAAAAGTTAGTATCTAACTTATTTTATCACCGATTATGTCAACTCATACTGTTTAATTATTATGTAAACAGATCAACTTAAGGTGGTTATAGCAACGAGGCTCACCTCTTCCCATTCCGAACAGAGAAGTTAAGCTCGTTAGCGCCGATGGTACTACAATCGTGGGAGAGTAGGTCGCCGCCTTCCTTTTAACTAAAACCCCCTTTAGAGTATTATTCTAAAGGGGGTTTTTATTTTTTAGTATTACATGCGTGTAGGTAATTTAATTCCTAATAGATTAAAAGACCTTTTTATGTGTTTTGAAGTCTCAATAGCTAAGCTTAATCTTAACTTAGTAATACTAAGCTCTTCGAAATCAATGATTATATAATTCTGATAAAAATTATTAAAGTACTTTACTAATTCATAGACATAGTTGCACATCCATCTTGAAATTATTTATCTTTTATCAAGTCAGGGAATTTATTTTTGAATCTATTAAATCTTGGATTAGAAATGGCCTTAATATAACTATTATTAGGGTTTTTTTTCTTGTAATCTTGATGGTACTCTTCAGCAAACCAAAACTTTTCAAACTGCATAACTTCTGCTGCTACTTTTATACCTTCACTTTTAATTTTCTCAATTTTGTTATTGATTATTCTTTTTTCTTCTAAATCTTTATAAAATATAATTGACCTATACTGAGAACCTATATCAGGCCCTTGACCATTTACTTGACTAATATTTTGACTTCCAAAATAAATATCAACTAAAGTTTTAAAATTTATTTTTGAGGAATCATAAATTACCATAACGCTTTCGGCATGACCTGTTTTACCTGTATTACTAGAGGCATAAGTTGGATTTTTTGTAAAACCTCCTGAATAACCTGAATATACTTCTTTTACGCCTTTAACGGATTCATATATTGCTTCGACACACCAAAAGCAGCCACTTGCGAAATATGCTTTAGAAAATTCTTTATATTTTTTTGATTCTATTTCACTGGGCGTTTCCGATTGTGCAGATATTGTACATGATTGTAAAATTAGAACTAATCCAAAAATAAAATAGTTGTATTTATGCATATTTCAATATTTTAAAATATAAAAGCCTAAACTATTGTTTAGGCTTTTGATTTTCTTATAAACAAACTAAATTTAACTTAACTTTTTAAATAGTTTTTGCATTTTATCAGTTTCTTCTTCTGCGAGTACTTGATCAACTAATATTCTTCCAGAGTGTTCGTCAATTATTACTTTTCTACGAGCCGCAATTTCAACTTGAACTTGAGGTGGTATTGTAAAAAAAGAACCACCTGAAGCACCTCTTTCTATGGTTACTACTGCTAAACCATTTTTAACATTGCTTCTTATACGTTCATACGCTTTTACAAGACGATCTTCAATATCTTTTTTGAAGCTTTCTGCTTTTTTTGCTAATGCAGCTTCTTCTTTTTCAGTCTCTTGTAAAATATTGTCTAACTCAGATTTTTTGTGCTCTAAGTGTTCTTGACGTTGATTGATTTTTTCTTTTGTAGTTTCTAATACTTCTGATTTGTGCTCTATTTGTGCTTTAAATTCACGTATGTGTTTCTCTGCTAACTCAATTTCTAATTCTTGATACTCAATCTCTTTTGTTAATGCATCAAATTCTCTATTATTCCTAACATTATCTTGTTGCTTTTTATATTTTTTAATGAGCTCTTGAGCCTCTGTGATAAAATGTTGTTTAGATTTTATTTTTTCATCTAATTCAACTAGATCAGATTCTAGCTTCTCAATTCGCTTAGTTAAGCCTGCTACTTCATCTTCTAAATCTTCAACTTCAAGAGGTAATTCACCACGCATATTTCTTATTTCATCTATTCGTGAATCTATAAGTTGTAAATCATATAAAGCTCTTAGCTTTTCTTCTACTGTAACCTCTTTTTTCTTTGCCATAATCAAAAATATTGAATTGGGTTGGTATTAATATTTGATAAAACGATTGCAAAATTATGAAATTTTTTCTGAAGTAGAGCATGTATTAATTCTTTTGTGTATTGTTCACTTTCATAATGTCCCACATCAACTAAAGTTATTTCATTTTCAGCTTTATAAAAATCATGATATTTCAAGTCTGCTGTCATATAAATATCAGCCTTTTTAGCCTTAGCGACTTCAATTGCAAAAGATCCGCTGCCGCCTAATACAGCTATTTTTTTTATTGATTTTTTATGAGGTTTAGAATGTCTTATAGACTTAGGATTAAATGTTGTTTTAATTTGTTTGAAAGCTTCAATTGTAGGTATTTCATTTTCTAATTCTCCTACCATTCCAATTCCAATGTCTTGGTTTTTATTTTCTAAAGTTTCTATTTCATATGCTACTTCCTCATAGGGATGATTGTTAAAAAGAGCTTTTAAAACTTTTGATTCTAAGTGTTTTTGATATGTAATGTTAAGTTGTGTTTCTTCTTCATGATGTATTTCACCCTGATTTCCTATATAAGGGTCAGTTCCTTCTTCCGGTTTAAAACTTCCTTGACCTTTTAATTTAAAACTACAATTACTATAATTACCAATATGACCAGCACCAGCACTGAATAAGGCTTTCTGAACTTTGCTGAAACTTTCATTTGGAATATAAGTTGTCAATTTTTTTATAGTCGATGCTTGAGGAATTAAGATTTCACGATTGATAATTCCTAATTTATCACAAATCATATTATTAACGCCAAATTTATAATTGTCTAAAGCGGTATGTATAGCATAAATTGAGATATCGTGTTTAATTGCCTTCAAGACAACTCGCTCTACATAAGAGCTTCCTGTAATTTTTTTTAAGCCTTTAAAAATAATTGGATGAAAACTAATAATTAGATTACACGAATTTTCAATAGCTTCATCAACAACACTTTCGAGCGTATCTAAGGTAATTAAAATGCCTTTTAATTGAAGCTCTTGATTACCAACCAGTAAACCCACGTTATCGAAATCTTCTGCATAATTTGTAGGAATTTTCTCTTCTAAGTAGTTTATAACATCCTTTATCTTCATGATTTTCTATTTAAAACAAATTAAATTTTAATTTAGCAAAATATGAAACATCTCAGACTTTTATTGTTTCCTTTTTCTCTAATTTATGGTTTGATAGTTTTTATCAGGCATAAATTATATGATTATGGTATAAAAACTTCAACTCAGTTTGATTTGCCTGTGATTTGTATAGGAAATTTAAGTTTTGGTGGTACTGGAAAATCGCCTCTAATAGCTGATATTGTTAGTCAATTTTCTACGGAATACAATATGGCTAGTTTAAGCCGTGGGTATAAGCGCTCAACACGAGGTTTTCGTTTAGTTGAAGTTAACGATGTGGCTAGTTCTGTAGGTGATGAACCTTTACAGTTTAAATCTACATTTGATGATCAATTAACAGTCGCTGTTTGTGAAAATCGTGTGATAGGTGTTTTAAATATACTAAAATTAAAGCCTAAGACAGACCTTATTTTGCTTGATGATGCTTTTCAACATCGGAAAATTAATCCTGGTTTGTCTATTTTGTTAACGACTTATAAAGATTTATATATAGACGATTATTTGCTACCTGTTGGCAACTTAAGGGATGCAAAATATGCTGCAAATAGAGCTGATATGATTATTGTTACAAAGTGCCCTGAGAGTCTATCGAGTAATGAGCAAAAAATCATATCTAATAAGTTAAAATTAAATCCTAATCAATCGCTTTATTTTTCAGCGATTAATTACAGTAAAGCAATCTACTCAATAACATCTGTAATAGATTTAAGTGATTTTGATGATTTTATTTTAGTAACAGGTATTGCAAACCCAAAACCATTGGTAGAATTTTTAAAATCCCAAGGAAAAAAGTTCAAGCACCATGAATTTGCAGATCATCATAACTTCAATTTAGCCGAAATAAATCAATTAAAATCTTACAAAAAGCCCATTCTTACAACGACTAAAGATTTTATGCGATTAAAATTAAATTTTGATGATAAAGGTTTATATCATCTACCGATTCAATCTCAAATTATTCAGAAAGAAAAACAGTTTTATAATGAATTGAGACAGTTTATCGATTCATTTTAAGCATTAAATCAATTAAACGATTGCTGTAACCGCGCTCATTGTCGTACCAACCAATTAATTTTACTAAATCTCCACCAATAACTGATGTCATGCCAGCATCAAAGGTACATGAATATGGACTTCCTAAAATGTCAACCGAAACAATAGGGTCTTCAGTATAAGTCAAAATTCCTTTGAGTTTATTTTTAGAGGCTTCTTTAAATAAACTATTAATTTCTTCAATACTTGTTTTGCGATTCACATTGAGTGTCATATCAGTTAATGACCCATTTGGTACAGGTACTCGAATACCGCAGCCACCTATAACCTCACTTAAATCAGGAAAAATCTTTGTAAGTGCTTTTGCAGCACCTGTTGTTGTTGGGATAATTGATTGTGTTGCTGCTCTAGCTCTTCGTAAATCGCGATGTGGTTGGTCATGTAAACTTTGGTCTGATGTAAATGAATGTACTGTAGATATGTAAGCGTGCTTTACGCCTATATTTTCATGAATTACTTTTAGCAAAGGTGCGGCATTATTAGTGGTACATGAGGCGTTTGAAATTATAGTATCGTGATCACTTAAATACTCATCATTAACACCTAAAACTATCATTTTAACAGAATCGTCTGATGAAGGTACACTTAATATTACTTTTTTAGCACCAGCCTTTAAGTGTGCTTGTAATTCTGTTTTGGTTTTAAATTTTCCGGTACATTCAACAACAAAATCAACTTCATCTTTTTTCCAGTTTAATTTCTCTAAAGTTTCGATTTGATAGGTGTTAATAACATCTTGACCGATGATAATTTTATCACCATCAGTTTTAATTTCAGCATTAAATTGCCCATGTATGCTATCGTATTTCAAAAGATGAGCAAGTGTTTTAGTGTTAGCTAAATCATTAATGGCAACAATATCGAATTGAAGGTGTTGATATGCTAATCTAAAAAGGCTTCGGCCAATGCGACCAAAGCCATTAATAGCGATTCTTATAGGTTTTTGCATACTTAGTTAATGTGCTTTTGAGCTTTGTATGAAGATCTCACTAATGCAGAGCTTTCTACATGTCTAAAGCCTAAATCTTTTCCTATTTCTTCATATTTTTTAAATTGATCTGGCGTAACAAAACTTTGTACAGGCAAATGCTGTTTACTAGGTTGTAAATATTGACCTATTGTAACTACATCTACATCTACGGAACGCAAATCTTTAAGAACTTGAATAACTTCGTCTTCTTGTTCTCCTAAACCAAGCATTATTCCTGATTTTGTTCTTCTAATGCCATTGGCTTTTAGGTAGCGTAAAACTTCTAAACTTCGATCATATTTTGCTTGTATCCTAACTTCGCGAGTTAAACGTCTAACAGTTTCCATATTGTGTGATACAACTTCTGGTGAAACTTCAATTATACGGTCGATATTTCTGGTATTACCCTGAAAATCTGGTATTAATGTTTCAAGCGTTGTGTTTGGGTTCATTCTTCGAATAGCTTTTACTGTTTCAGCCCAAATAATAGAACCCATATCTTTTAAATCATCACGATCTACAGAAGTTATCACAGCGTGTTTTATACCCATTAATTTAATCGATCTAGCAACTTTTTCTGGCTCATCCCACTCAACGTCTTCTGGTCTCCCTGTTTTTACACCACAGAACCCACATGAACGCGTACAAATATTACCTAAAATCATGAAAGTTGCCGTTCCTTCTCCCCAGCATTCTCCCATATTGGGACAACTTCCAGATGTACAAATGGTGTGTAAATCGTACTTATCTACTAAATTTCTAAGATTTCTATATTTTTCGCCAGTTGGCAGCTTAACACGTAACCATTTTGGTTTACCTTTAGTGACTTTCTTTTTTTGAGGTGCTTCAACAACTGTACTCATAAATACTTAATTTTACACAAAAGTAATAAATATGTATAAGTTAACTTCAGTTTTGTTATGTGACTTCAGCTTTTTATCATTTTGTTAAGCAAAGTAGGTTAATTGTGATGATAAGGTAGGTTGTTTAAAATAGCAAATCCACGATAAATTTGTTCAGTAACAAAAATTCTTATCATTTGGTGTGAAAACGTCATTTTAGAGAATGCTATTTTAGGGTATTTGGCATCATAAAATCTTTCATCAAACCCGAAAGGACCACCAATAATAAAATTTAAAGTTTTAATTCCAGTATTCATTTTTTTTTGCAGAAGTTGTGCAAATTGTTTTGAGGTGTATTCTTTTCCTTTTTCATCTAAAAGAATAGTGATATGCGACTTATCTATGTATTTTTCTAATTGTTCAGCTTCTAGTCGTTTTTGTTCTTTAACGGATGTTTTTTTACTGACTTTTACGTCTGGAATTTCAATGATTGAAAACTTAGCAAAATGTTTAATTCGATTCTCATAATCAGCAATTAAAGTTCTAATGGCTAACTGGTCAGTTTTACCAATTACAATTAAATTTATGTTCATACGCTATAAAAAGCTTAGATTTGTGTGACAAAAATACAATGATAAATGATTAGTCAGCATCAACTTGACCAACAAATACAACAAATAATTATCAATGCCTTAAAGGAAGATGTTGGTGATGGAGACCATTCTTCGTTAGCCTGCATTCCAGCTGAAGCAGAAGGTAAAGCACAACTTTTAGTTAAAGATGAAGGGATTATAGCAGGTATTGATATTGCTCAAAAAGTATTTCAGCAAATCGATTCTTCACTTGATTTTAACAGCTTAATTAGTGATGGTAACGCAATAAAACATGGAGACATAGCCTTTACAATTTACGGAAAACACCAAAATATTTTAAAAGGCGAAAGAATTGCCTTAAATATAATGCAAAGAATGAGTGCTATTGCTACAAAAACCAAGCAGTTTGTCGATCTTTTAAAGCCCTACAAAACTCAAATTTTAGATACTCGTAAAACTACGCCAGGCATTCGTGCCATAGAGAAACTAGCTGTAAAAATTGGTGGCGGAACTAACCACAGATATGCACTTTATGATATGATCATGTTAAAAGATAACCATATCGATTTTGCAGGCGGAATTACGAAAGCAATCAATAAAACTGTTAACTATTTAAAAAACAATCAACTTGACTTAAAAATTATAGTTGAAGCACGTGATCTGGCTGAAGTTGAAGAAATTTTAAAATCTTCTCAACATGTTGAACGTATTTTATTAGATAACTTTTCTTATATCGATACTCAAAAAGCTGTCAATCTAATTGGTAGTGCTTGCAAAACAGAGTCTAGTGGTGGCATTACTCCAGAAACAGCAGTTGAATTTGCTAAATGTGGCGTTGATTATATATCTTCAGGAGCATTAACTCATTCAATTTATAACTTAGATTTAAGTTTAAAAGCTGTTTAATCTATGCCTAAACAACCAAAAGGATTAGAGCCAACAAATATTATAACCAAGATTGCGCTTGGTTTGCATCGTATTAAATTACCCAAACTTGACGGTTTGTCTTTATACGATGTTTTAAAACTATATTCAGCGGGTATCATTAAAGGTACTTTTTCTACACGTGCAAGTTCTATTGCTTTTAGTTTTTTCATGGCTATATTTCCATTTTTGTTGTTTTTACTCAACTTAATTCCCTTTATTTGGTTTATAGAAGATTTTCAAACAGAGTTACTAAGTTTTATAGAAAATATTTTGCCGCCTCAAACTAGTGGCTTATTTCAGGAAATTTTTCATGATATAGCTAGTAATCCTCGAGCTGGATTGTTATCTTTTGTATTTATACTGTCAATTTTTTTGATGTCTAATGGTGTTAATGCTATTTTCACCAGTTTTGAATTTTCTTACCACACCAAAATAAATCGTACCATAATTCGGCAATATATAGTTGCTGTTGGTGTTGCTATTATTATAGCCTTTTTACTTTTATTAACAGTTATTGCTACCATTTATCTAACTTACATTATTAACGAATTTAAGTCATTAGGTGTGTTTGGTGATTCTCTTCTATATGCTCAAATTGGCCGGTATTTAGTGTTTGTAACTATGCTTTTTATAGGGATTTCAATCTTGTATTATTTTGGAACCAAAGAAGGAAGACGTTCAAGTTTTTTTTCAATAGGTTCTGTTTTTACTACACTTTTAATCATATTAACAACATTTTTATTTTCGATTTATGTAGAAAATTTCGGTTCATATAATAAGCTCTATGGTTCAATAGGTGCTTTATTAATTTTAATGTTATACATTTGGCTAAATGCAAATATTTTACTTTTAGGTTTCGAGCTAAATGGAACACTTTACAGATTACGACACAATTCTAAATAAATTTATCAATATGAAAAAGATATTAATTATAGCGCTAGTTTTTAGTTTTACAACTATAAATTTTGCCCAAACTGAAGTTTCTGGAATTAACTTTCCGAGCACAACCACTTTTGGCCAGTATGAAGTTAAATTAAATGGCGCTGGTGTTCGCGAAAAATTTTGGATGGATATGTATGTAGGTGGACTTTATCTAACAAATAAATCTCATGATGCTGATGCCATTATTAACGCAGATGAAGCTATGGAAATAAAACTTCATATTGTATCGGGCTTAATAAGCAGCAATAAAATGACTGATGCTGTTGAAGATGGTTTCGAAAATTCAACGGATGGAAATACAAGGCCAATTCGACAAAAAATTGATCAATTTAAATCTTTTTTTAACGATGAAATTAATAAAAAAGATGTTTTTGATATTACCTATCAACCAGGAATTGGGATAGTAGTTTATAAAAATGGCAAGGAATCTGGACGCATTAAAGGTTTAGAGTTTAAAAAAGCCCTATTTGGTATTTGGCTTTGCGATAAACCAGCTGATAAGGACTTAAAAGAATCAATGTTATATTTATAATATTTATGAAAAAATACTTAAAAACTATATTTTTTCTCTTAATCTTAAACACTTTGACAACCTATAGTCAGAGTGTTTTTGGTAAATGGTACACCGTAGACGATCAATCTGGTATTAAAAAATCTATCGTTGAGATTTATAAGGACAATAATCAAGTTGAAGGTAAAATAACTAAGATTTTAAAAAAATCTAAACAAAACATGCGTTGTAAGAAATGTAAAGGCAACATGAAAAATAAAAAAATTGAAGGCCTTGTCATTTTAAGAAATCTTGAAAAAGATGGAGACGAATATACTAATGGTCGAATTACAGATCCTGAAAATGGTAAAACCTATGATGCTAAAATTTGGATTAATCCTGATCATCCAAATGAATTAAAAGTACGTGGATATGTAGCATTTTTTTATCGAACACAAACCTGGAAACGTGTTACTAAAAAATAAATTAATTTGCAGTTTGTAGATGTTATACTTCCGTTAGCACTTCCTAAACGCTTTACCTACGTTTTTGAAGCTCACAATTACGATTTCAAAATTGAAATAGGTAAACGTGTGGCTGTTCAATTTGGAAAACGCAAAATATATACGGCAATTGTTGTTAACATTCACCATAATCCGCCACAATCTTATGAAGCAAAACCTATCGAAGATGTTCTAGACCAAACACCTATTTTAACCCAATTACAATTAAAGTTTTTTAAATGGATTTCTGACTATTACCTCTGCAATGAAGGCGAAGTCTTAAGAGCTGCCTTGCCTAGCGCGTTTTTACTTGAGAGTGAAACCATCATTGAAAAGCATCCCGAAATTAATCAAAATGAAATAGAATCTATTAGCGATCATCATATATTAATTTTAGATGCACTTGATATGCAATCTAGTTTGAAGTTATCAGATGTCATGTCAATTTTAGGAAAAAAAACAGTTTTTCCGGTTTTAAACGAAATGTTAGGTAAAAATTTAATTGTTTTTAATCAAGAATTAAATCGCCAATACAAACCAAAATTAATTAAATATCTTAGGCTGAACTCTGTTTATTATCAGCAACAAAAATTTGAAGATCTTCTTGAATCTCTAAATCGTGCCAAAAAGCAAAAAGAAGTCTTCATGAAAATGATTGCTCTAGAAACAACAAAGAAGCCTATAACTAAAACCAAACTGAAACAAGAAACTGGAGTTTCAGACGCTGTAATTAAGGCATTGATCGATAAAGCCATAATAATTGAAGAAGAAAAACAACAAGATCGTGTACAGTTTACAACCGAAGTAACCTCACATCATATTCAGCTAAGTTATTTACAAGAAAAAGCTTTAAATGATATAAAATTTGGCTTAGAGGCGAAAGATGTATGTTTATTTCAAGGTGTTACATCTTCAGGTAAAACAGAAGTTTATATTAAGCTTATTGAAGCTCAAATTGCAACAGGCAAACAAGTATTATACCTCTTACCAGAAATTGCACTCACGACTCAATTAATTACGAGATTACAAAATTATTTTGGTGATCAAGTGGTTGTTTTTCACAGTAAGTTTTCTGTTAATGAACGTGTTGAAGCCTATAATCATGTTCTTAATCAGTCTAAAGGCCGAATTATAATAGGGGCAAGATCGTCTATATTTTTACCCTTTCAAAATCTAGGTTTAATTATTGTTGACGAGTCTCACGAAACAAGTTTTAAACAATATGATCCGGCACCACGATATCAAGCTAGAGATGCTGCTATTGTTTTGGCTCAATTTTCTAAAGCAAAAGTTA
Organism: Psychroflexus sp. ALD_RP9; assembly: GCF_017311165.1. GTDB lineage: Bacteria > Bacteroidota > Bacteroidia > Flavobacteriales > Flavobacteriaceae > Psychroflexus. The sequence continues at coordinate 2,352,853 of NZ_CP062973.1, forward strand.
TATTAGGCACAGCAACCCCAAGCATAGAAAGTATTTACAATGTAAAACAAAAAAAATATGCATATGTAACTCTAACCAAACGCTTTGGAAATGTTTTGTTTCCTAAAATAAATATTATTGACCTTCAAGAGCGTTACAAGAAGAAAAAAATGAAAGGTCATTTTTCTGAAGACTTAATTCTTAAAATTCAAGAAACTTTAAAATTAGGAGAACAAGTCATTTTATTTCAAAACAGACGTGGATATTCGCCAATCTTAGAATGTAATTCTTGTGGAAATTCTCCTCAATGCCCAAATTGTGACGTAAGTTTAACCTATCACAAACATAATAACACTTTGCGTTGTCATTATTGTGGTTATCATATCGCTATGCAAATAAAATGTATGGCTTGTGGAAGTAAAGATTTATCGACCAAAGGTTTTGGTACTGAGCAAATTGAAGTAGAGGCTAAAGCATTGTTTCCAGAAGTTAATATTAAGCGGATGGATTTAGATACTACAAGGTCTAAAAATGCTTATGGCAATCTTATTACTGAATTTGAACAAGGTGAAATAGATATTCTTGTAGGAACACAAATGCTAAGTAAAGGTTTAGATTTTAGAGATGTAAGTTTGGTTGGAGTTTTAAACGCTGATTCTTTGTTGAATTTTCCAGATTTTAGGGCGCATGAAAGATGCTTTCAGTTATTAACACAAGTAGCAGGCAGAGCAGGCAGAACACAAAAGCAAGGTGAAGTTTTAATACAAAGTTTTAATCCTCATCACCAAGTGCTTCAGCAGGTAACCACTTATAATTATAAACAATTATATAAAGAACAACTTTATGACCGAAAGCACTTTAAATATCCACCTTATTTTAGATTAGTGAGATTTACATTGAAGTCGAAAGATTTTAATCGCGTTAATGAAGCATCTACTTGGTTAGCAACTTATTATCGGCAAGTGTTTAAAGAACAGGTTTTAGGTCCCGAATTTCCGCCGATTCTCCGTATACGTAATATGTATCATAAAAATATTTTACTTAAAATTCCGCCTCATCACAGTTTGTCTAAAACTAAAGTTTACATCAATAAAGGCCGCGATAAATTTGAAGCTATTGGCGCTTTTAAATCAATTCGATTAATTATAGACGTAGATCCTTACTAAAACTGAAACATGAAATTCAACTTATCGCAAAAACTTCAATTAAGCACTCATGTTAACCTCTTTTTCAAACTGAGCTTCGTATAAGCGTTTGTAAAACCCGTTGGTTTTAAGAAGATCATCGTGTTTTCCTACTTCTTTTATTTCGCCTTGATCCATCACAATAATTTTATCAGCAGTTTTAATGGTTGCTAATCGATGCGCTATAATGATAGATGTTCTTCCTTTTGTGATTTTTTCTGTCGCTTCCTGAATTAATTGCTCGCTATAGGAGTCTATAGAAGATGTTGCTTCATCAAGAACTAAAATCCCAGGATTACTGACATAAGCGCGCAGAAAGGCAATAAGTTGGCGTTGCCCTGAAGACAGCATCGCACCGCGTTCTTTAACATTGTATTGGTAAGCATTAGGTAAACTACTAATAAATTCGTGAACGCCAATATCTTTAGCTGCTTGAATAATTTCGGCTTCTTTTATGTCCGGTTTATTTAAGCTTATGTTTTTTAAGATACTATCTGCAAATAAAAATACATCTTGTAAGACTACTGCAATTTCTTCTCTTAGACTATTAAGCTCATAAGATTTTAAATTTTTGCCATCAACTATAATTTCACCAGAATCAATATCATAAAAACGGCTGAGTAAATTAATGATGGTACTTTTTCCTGCGCCTGTAGCGCCAACAATAGCAACAGTTTCACCAGAATTAACTTCTAAATTAATGCCTTTTAAGACTTCTTCGTCTTTAACATAGCTAAATCTAACTTCCTGAAATTTAATGTCGCCTTTTAGATTTTTAGCTTCAATTTGGCCTTGATTTTCAATTTTTGAATTGGTATCTATAATATTAAACACACGATTGGCTGCAACCATTCCCATTTGAAGAGAATTAAATTTATCAGCGATTTGCCTCAAAGGTCTAAATAGCATTTGCGCTAATTCTATAAACATGATAATAATTCCAAGTGATAAGGCATCACTTTCAACAACCCTTAAACCACCAAACCAAACAATTAAACCGATGGTTATTGATGTTGACATTTCTGCGATAGGAAAGAAGATGGCATTATACCAAACCGTTTTAATCCATGCCTTTTTGTGCTTTTCGTTAATATTTTTGAAATTTTTATATTCTTCTCGTTCTCGATTAAAAATTTGAACAATTTTCATTCCGGAGATGCGCTCTTGAACAAATGAATTTAGGTTAGAAACTTGAGCTCTAACATCTTCAAATGCAACTTTCATTTTCTTTTGAAAAACACGTGTTGCATATAAAATATAAGGCAAAACTGTAAGCACCAGTAAGGTGAGTTGCCAACTTTGGTAAAACATGACAAATAAAACAGCAATCATTTTTAATAAATCACTAATAATCATGAATAAGCCTTGACTAAATATACTTGCAATTGTTTCTATATCACTTACAGCCCTAGTTACTAGCCGACCAACTGAAGAATTATCAAAATATTGCTTTTTAAAGTCCATCATGTGGTTAAAAAGCTTTACCCTTAAATCTCGAATAACTTTTTGACCAAGCCAATTGGCAAAAAAGATGAAGCTAAACTGAAAAATAACCTCGCCAATTAAAACAAGCAACATCATGAGGATGTAAAATTGAGTTGTTTTAGCGTCTTTTTCTACAATCCCTTCATCGATTGCAAATCTTAATAAATAAGGCCGCATTACACCTAAAGCAGATAATACTATAGCTGCAATGGCCACAAAATAAAAGGTTTTCTTGTAAGGTTTCGTGAATGCTAATAATCGCTTAAATAAGCCTAAATCAAAAGCTTTGCCAGTAGTTGAGTTATTTTTTTTTGTCTTCATTTAATAGCCAATATCAGTTAAAAATAGGGCATGAGCAGGAACAGATTTTCCAGCTTTTCTACGATCTTGATCAATAATGATTTGATTAAATTCTTTTAAAGTTAACGTGTGTAAACCAACTTCAATCATAGTACCAACAATGGCACGAACCATATTTCTTAAAAATCGATTGGCCTTGATCTCAAAACAAACCAAATTATTTTCTAATTTCCATTCGGCTTCAATTATGTTACAATTATACGTGTAGACACTAGTTTTAACCTTCGAAAAAGCTTTAAAGTTTTGATGTTTTTTTAAAATATCACAAGATTCATTCATCATTTTTAAATCTAGTTGACGCTTAATATAGTAAGCTGAATTGATGACAAATGGGTTTTTATTTTGCGTAATTTGGTATCGATAAGAACGGTATTTAGCATCAAAACGTGCATGAAAATCATCTTTAACTCGTTCAATTTTTTGAAAAGCAATATCTTTAGGCAGCAAAGTGTTGCATTTAAATACAAGTTGACTCAACTCTTCAATCATAATTTTAGAATCAAAATGAGCAATATAAAACGAAGCGTGAACGCCAGTGTCAGTCCTGCCAGCACCAACTACTTTAATTTCTTGTTGAAGCGCTGTACTTAATGCACTTTCAACAAGTTCTTGGACACTTAAGTGATTGGGTTGAATTTGCCATCCATTATAAGCTAAACCCCTATAAGATAATGTAACTTTGTACCTCAAAAAATTATTTTTTACAAAGATAAAATTTATAGGCTTTGTAAATCTTAAGAGTTTGCTATAATACTATTATGATGAAAATTTTATTACTTAGTGATACACATTCTTATATAGACGATCGCATATTGAGTCATGCTGAAAAAGCCGATGAAGTTTGGCATGCTGGAGATATCGGTAAGGTTGAAGTTACCGATCAAATTAAACAAGTTTCTCAACTTCGGGCTGTTTACGGTAATATTGATGGCGAAGAGATTCGTAGGGAGTTTCCCTTGCATCAAAAATTTAATTGTGATGGTATTAAGGTTTGGATGACTCATATAGGTGGCTACCCGAAACGTTATGTGCCTTCTATTCATGAAGCACTTCAACAACAACCACCAGATTTATTTATTTCAGGACATTCTCATATTTTAAAGGTAATGCGAGACCAAAATTTAAAATTAATGCACATGAATCCTGGTGCTGCTGGCGTTCACGGATTTCATAAAGAACGTACCATGTTGAGTTTTGAAATATGCGAAGCTAAATTAAAAAACCTTCAATTAATTAAATTAGGCTTAAGAGGAAAAACATCACTTTAAAAACCAAGAAACCCCGATTGATTTCGGGGTTTCTTTCACTAAATACACTAAGATTTGTGGTTTAACGAAATCGGTCAACAGATTTTACGAGATCTTCATCCTTTTTGATGGCTTTATTAGCCATCACTAAAAAAACGATAGAAATAATAGGTAGAAGCATCTCAATACCTTTCTCTGAAAATTGTTTTTCTCCAGGTAAATTTAGCAGACCGTAAACGAAAACACCTACTAAAACAAAGTTTAATATGATATTTACACGTCCTAAAACGAATTGTAACTTTCTGTTTTTAAACAAAAATATAGTAATTAAAGCAAGTAATGCGCTTATAGAGAACAATGACCTTATAATTAAGATTGATTGGTCACCTAAAACATGCGACATATTGAATTGATTAATGTCTATTGTATTAAATACAACCGCGTTGAGTAAAACAACTACCAATAAATATAAAGACTGTCTACGCTGTATCATTATGCTAAAATTCCAGCACAAAAATAGTAGTTTATCTGAGAAAATAAGGGCATAATTAAAATTTTGTTGTATAATTGCACTGTCCATAAACTTGGGCTTTTTGTAATCTATTCAATTACATTATTTTAAACCCCAATTTTACTTCAAAATATTTAAAATAATTTCAATAAATATCAATGTTAGAGATTAATGAATTAAAGGCAAAAAAACTGCCTGAATTGCAAGATATTGCTAAAGAGCTAGAAGTACCAAAGTTTAAGAGTTTAAAAAAATTAGATTTAATTTACCAAATTCTTGATTATCAGGCTAGCAATCCTGAAAAGGTTAAATCTGTTGTTTTATCTGAATCGAGTCCTGCAAAAGCTTCATCTTCAAAAAGCAAAAGTAAAGCACAGTCAGATTCAAAAAACGAATCTCCTAAAAAAAATACAAAGACGAATGAAAATAAAACGGCTGCTAAGGTTTCAGATGAATCTAAATCTACTGAGGATAAAAACACTAAGCGACAAAGACAGAAGACAGCTTCAAACCAATCTAAGTCTGAAAATTCTAATCAAACAAAATCTAATAAAAATTCTCAGCAACAAACTTCAGCCAAAGAAAAGGAAGACGCTAATCAAAAAAATAATCAGTCTTCTAAACAATCACAGAAGCAAAATTCAAAATCAGAGCAAAATCAAAAAAAGTCTTCAGACTCTAAAAATGATGCTTCTCAGAAGCGTTCGTCTCACCAATCTAACCAGAAATCTAATCAGAAAAACGGTAACAAAGACACCAGAAATAAATATAAACAACCAAATTATGAATTTGATGCGATTATAGAATCTGAAGGTGTACTAGATATGATGCCTGATGGCTACGGTTTTTTACGTTCATCAGATTATAATTATTTATCATCTCCTGATGATATTTATCTTTCTCAATCTCAAATAAAATTATTTGGATTAAAAACAGGTGATACTGTTTTAGGTCAAGTTAGACCACCTAAAGAAGGTGAAAAATATTTTCCTTTAATAAAAATCAATAAAATTAACGGTCTTGACCCACAAGTTGTGCGTGATCGTGTTTCTTTTGAACATTTAACGCCATTATTTCCTAAAGAGCGTTTTAGAATAGCAGACCGAAGCTCTTCAATTAGCACGCGAGTTATGGACATGTTTGCACCAATTGGTAAAGGGCAACGTGGTATGATTGTATCACAGCCAAAAACAGGTAAAACAATGTTGCTTAAAGACATTGCCAATGCTATTGCAGCAAACCATCCTGAAGTTTATCAAATTGTATTGTTAATTGATGAACGTCCAGAAGAAGTGACGGATATGCAGCGAAGCGTTCGAGGTGAAGTAGTCGCTTCAACTTTTGATAAAGAAGCACATGAACATGTTAAAGTAGCTAATATAGTTCTTGATAAGGCTAAGCGATTAGTTGAATGTGGTCATGATGTGGTTATTTTATTAGACTCAATTACGCGTTTAGCTAGAGCTTATAATACAGTTCAGCCAGCAAGTGGTAAAGTGTTAAGTGGCGGAGTAGATGCTAATGCTTTACATAAACCAAAGCGCTTTTTCGGTGCGGCTCGAAATATTGAAAATGGAGGCTCACTTTCAATAATTGCTACAGCTTTAACAGATACCGGCTCAAAAATGGATGAAGTTATTTTTGAAGAGTTTAAAGGAACTGGAAATATGGAGCTACAGTTAGACCGTAAGATTGCTAACCGACGTATTTTCCCTGCAATAGACTTAACGGCATCGAGTACAAGACGAGATGATTTATTACTCGATCAAGATATGGTTCAAAAAATGTGGGTAATGCGAAAGTATTTAGCTGATATGAATCCTGTAGAAGCTATGGAGTTTATAAGTGAACGCATTAAGCAAACTAAAAATAATGAAGAATTTATCATTTCTATGAATGGTTAAATTCACTTCAATTATTTAATATTTCAAAACCGCTTTAATTTAATTAGAGCGGCTTTTTTATAAACGGTATTTAATTCAGAAAATAAAGTTATGATGATGCTTAGATTTAAGTTGTTCATCAACTTCAACCAAAATACTTAGAAGTGCAAAAAGCAATGGAGTTTAAAGTAATACTTCGACTAATCTTGGTGTTCAATTTTTTCTTGTAACATTTTCAATTCGTCACGAAATTTGGCCGCTTCCATAAAGTCAAGTTCTTTAGCAGCGTTTTCCATTGCTTTACGTACTTTCTTTATTCTTGTTTTAATTTCAGTAGTTGAATAATTTTCGGCTGCTTCTTCTGCTGCTGCTAGAGTAGGCGTTTCAACTGGATCGTATTCTTTTGATTTTGCGCGTTTGTCAAAAACACTGTCAATAGATTTAATGAGTGCCTTCGGTGTGATATTATTTTTTTGATTATAATTAATTTGTTTACTGCGGCGGTATTCTGTTTCGTCGATGGTTTTTTGCATGCTTTCTGTAACTTTATCTGCATATAAAATGGCGCGACCTTCGAGATGCCTAGCTGCTCTACCAATCGTTTGGGTTAAAGTTCTATTACTGCGTAAAAAGCCTTCTTTATCGGCGTCTAAAATCGCCACAAGTGAGACTTCAGGTAAATCAAGACCTTCACGTAAAAGGTTTACGCCTACCAAGACATCAAAAACACCTTTTCTTAAATCAGACATAATTTCAACACGTTCTAAAGTGTCGATATCACTATGAATATAGCGTGTTTTAATGTCAACCCGCATCAGATATTTAGTTAATTCTTCTGCCATCCGTTTGGTTAAGGTAGTAACTAAAACACGTTGATTTTTTTTAACGCGTTGATCAATTTCATCTATTAAATCATCTATTTGGTTTTCACTTGGTCTTACTTCAATCTCAGGATCGAGTAGACCTGTTGGGCGTATGACTTGTTCTACATAAACACCACCACTTTTTTGGAGTTCGTAATCGGCTGGTGTTGCACTTACATAAATTACTTGATTTTGGAGTGCCTCAAATTCTTCTAATTTAAGTGGACGATTATCTAGAGCAGCAGGAAGTCTAAAGCCATATTCAACTAAATTTTCTTTACGCGAACGGTCGCCTCCGTACATAGCACCAACTTGTGGAATGGTGACATGACTTTCATCAACTAACATTAGATAATCATCTGGGAAATAATCTAACAAACAGAATGGTCTTGTCCCTGGATTTCGGCCATCTAGGTAACGTGAATAATTTTCAATTCCTGAACAATAACCTAATTCTTTAATCATTTCAAGGTCAAAATTGGTGCGCTCTTCAATCCGTTTGGCTTCAAGTGGTTTGCCAATCTCTTGAAAATAATTAATTTGCTTTCCTAAATCAATTGCAATTTGATCTATAGCTTGATTTAATACATCAGGTGAAGTTACAAAAATGTTAGCTGGGTATATATTAAGCTTATCATATTTTGCGAAAATTTCGTTAGTCTGTGGATCAAAAGCTTCAATGTCTTCAATCTCATCACCAAAAAAATGGACGCGATAGGCATGATCGGCATAACCAGGATAAATGTCTAATGTATCACCTTTAATTCTGAAATTACCACGATTAAATTGAACTTCTGTTCTAGAATATAAACTTTGAACTAAGCGTTGTAAAAATTGGGTTCTTGAAATTACTTGATCTATTTCAATAGAAATGACATTTTTTTGGAATTCAGCTGGATTTCCGATTCCATATAAACAACTTACCGAAGCGACAACTAGAACATCTCTGCGGCCTGATAGGAGTGAAGATGTTGTACTCAACCTTAATTTCTCAATATCTTCATTAATAGATAAGTCTTTTTCTATATAAGTGCCTGTAGTTGGAATAAAAGCTTCAGGTTGATAATAGTCATAATACGAAACAAAGTATTCTACAGCGTTATTAGGAAAAAAAGCCTTAAATTCAGCATATAATTGAGCAGCAAGCGTTTTGTTATGGGCTAAAACCAATGTTGGTTTTTGAACCTTTTCAACTACATTGGCCATACTAAAAGTTTTACCTGAACCTGTGACGCCTAAAAGTGTTTGATACTGCTCATTAGCATTGATCCCTTTTACTAGCTGCTTAATAGCATTGGGTTGATCTCCCGTTGGCTTATAATCTGATTGTAAGTTAAATTTCAAATTAAATCTTTTTACGAAAATAGTTTGAGGATATGTCTTCACCAAACAATTAATTCGCTTTTAACCCTAAATTAATCCTTTTAGATTTAGCGTTTTAATGTGAAGTGATGAGTATAAGTTTGGCCATCTTCAAACTCTACAACATACCAATAATCACCACTAGGAAGTAAATTGCCATTGAATGTACCATTCCAAGATAGATTAGAAGAATCTAGCCTTGCTATATGTTTCCCATAACGGTCAAAAATTTGAATAAATTTAATTTGATTTCGTTGTTCTTGCGGTCCTTTAACTGCCCAGACATCATTATATCCATCATTATTAGGTGTAAAAAATTGGGGGAAATCAATGACTTGAAACTCGACTGAAGTTAAACCACATCCATTTTTATCTCGAACAAAAATGGTATTTTGAGCTGCAGAAACTTCAAAAAAGTTAGAATCTTTAAAAGCAGATGTGTTAAGTGCATATTCATACTCACCAGCACCTTCGGCAATAATCTCAACTTGAAAATTTTCAGGTGTTCCCGTTAGATTATAAGAAATTGATGCAGATTCAGAAACAAGTACGTTGAAGTTTTGTGTGACAAAACATTCTGAAAGGCTTTGAGGGTTTGAAATTTCTACCGTATAACTACCTGATTCATCAACAAGAATAGTTGAAGTTGTTGCCCCTGTAGACCAGTTATAATTGAAGTTTCCTGTTGTATTTTGTAAAGAAGGAACTAACTCAACTTGTGATGCTTCATTTAAGCAAAGAAAGCTTTCCGACTGTGTTTCAGATAATTCTGGAACTTGAGCAGAACTTAAAATGACTTCAAGCGTAGCAGAACAATTATAAGAATTTTGAAAACGAGCAAAGATTGAGTTTGAAGAGTTCTCAGGAAATGATAATTCTGTTTCTAAGATTTCATTTAAATTGTTAGCGGCATCAGTTTGTGTGTTAAATAAGCTAATACTTGTGTTATTTGGAATATTGCTATTATTTTCTATTCTTGAAATAAGATCATTAATACTAAATACAATTTCATTATTTTCATTTCTACAAGTTTGGACTTCTAAGCTAGGTAAAGTTGTTGGATTGATATTTAAGTTTAGGTTTAAAACTGTCTGACATCCAGCTTCATTTTGAACAGCAACATATAGCTGGGTGTTAGTGGCAACTTCGAAATTTTGCGTATTTAGAATAGGGTTTTGCAGTAAAATAGCTTCATTTAAAGAGGTGTAAAATCCATTACTGATAAGGTTTAATTCGTTTATCTCAGCTAATACAAGATCTAAATTGAATTGTGTTAGACCAATTTCAGCTTGACATTGTGTAATGTTTAAATCGTCGTAATTATTAGGATTAATAAACTCAACCTCGATGCTATCTGTAGCACTGCAACCATTTGCTAATTCTACATTTACGCGATAAGTTCCAGCGCCAAACCCAGCTTGTGAAATTTCTAAATCTAAGCTGTTTTCATTTTGTGAAATTTCAGTGCCTTCATAGAACCAAGTAATATTATTTCCAGCTTGTTCTTCAGGTAAGCTTAATGTAAAAACATCACCTTCACAAAGCGCATTATTTCCTGTCAAGTCTTGACCTAAATCAGCTCCTATGTTAAAACTATTGGCTTCAATAAAAACGGCAGAATCGTACCTGTAATTTGTTTCATCAGCAATAACAAGCTTAATGTCGTAAGTTTGGTTAGCAATAACATTTGCGTTAGCAGTTAAAACTGCTGTTCTTCCGTTAAAATTTATAGGTGCATTAGTATTATTAAATTGACCGAAATATTCTTCATTTTCAGCTGGGCAACCGTTATTACCAGGAATTTCAGGATGAACAGAAGTCACTAAAACTGGCTCGTTTGTGCCAGGAATTACAGCAATGTTTTCAAATTGTGCTTGCGTATTTGCAGGTTTAATTAAAAATGCAAAAGCATCAGAATAAATACAAGTGTTTGGATCGCCTTCTTGATATTCTTCAGAGGCAAAAATGTAGCGGAAGCTTAGGTTTGTTGCTTTGGGTGTAAATTGAAATTCAAAAACAGTTGCATTTGTTGTTTCACCAGGACTTAATCCCACAGCATTTTCTAAATCACTGTCGCCAACCCAATTATCATCATTACCATCATCGCTTAAATTATCGTTAGGACCATCGACATTATTTAATCTACCAGTAGACAAAACGAGTCCACTTTCAAAAGGAAAACCTGAGTTATTTGATTCGAAAAAGCCAAATGATTTTGTATTTGAGAAGCTTCCACCGCTAGTATTGGTAATTAAAATATTCTCAACACATTCTGTATCGCCAAACAAAACTGTTTCCACAAGCTCTTGTTCTGTATAGAAGTTTGGTGCAGTAGTAACATATTGGGCATTCATGCTCAAAGCGCTCATTAAAAGCAAACAAAAAAGATATTTCAATACTTAATTTTTAGGGATTGCAAATCTAGTTAATGTTTAAGACTTATAAACATAGCCTAGGTTTGATTTAACGTTTTAAGGTGAAATTTCCTTTTAAAATTTGGCCTGATTGAAGTTGTATTACATACCAATAGTCATTTGCAGGCATAGGTTTTCCCTTGTAAGTACCATCCCAACCTTTGCTATTTTGTGAGAAGCTAGTGATATGTTTACCATAACGGTTAAATACTTGAATATAATCTATCCTGATATCTGCTTTTACAATACCTTCAAGCTGCCAAAAGTCGTTAATACCATCATTATTTGGTGTAAAAAAATCCTTAACACCTAAGATGGCAACACTATCTTTTTGAGTTCCACAGCCATTTTTATCTCGAACAAACACATCATAAATGCCAGGTGCTAGATTTTCAAAAAGAGGCTCATCTTGAAAATCAAACGCATAATCAAGTGCGTATTCATAATTACCTAAGCTTTCAGCTGCTAGAATTATGGAAATTGAATTATTTTCCTGTGTAGTGTCTTCAATTTCAAAACTGAAAGAAGCGATATTTGATTCAATAACTTCTTGAGATTTTGAAGAAGAGCATCCAGATAAATTGTTTGTAACTGTTACAGTGTAAATTCCTGCTTGATTGATAGCTATAACTGGTGTGATTTCACCATTACTCCAACTAAAAGAATAATCTTCTTGCTCATCTAAAGGTATTCCTGCATCTAATTGAATCGTTTCAGGAAAATCTTCTTGACAATAAATAAGTGTATCATCTTCAGATTGAATATTTGGGGTTGATGTAACCTTCAAATCTAGGGCTATAACACTTGCACAAGTTGAAGATGTTTTTACCCTTACATAAATAGTTTGATTATAAGCTTGAGTATTGGTAAAAGTTGAACTTATTAATTCTTCTGCATTTTCATTGATAGCAGCTTCCTCAGTTAAATAATATGAAAAACTCGCTTCATCATTAATTGAAAAAATCGATTGATTTGCTTCTTGTAAGTTAAATTCTGCTAGACCTAATTCTGGTTCAGTTTCACATTCAACCAAAGCTGATGGTTCATTGATTTGAATGTAAGGTGTATAAACTAAATTAAACTCTTGTGTGGTTAAGTCGTTTCCAAGGTTGTCTTGTGGTGTTACAGTGTAAACGCCTTCTTGATTAACCTCTAAAACAGGTGTATTTGAATTTTCTAATTCAATAGTGCTGTTACCATTGTTAAACTCCCAAACGTAATTAACAGCCTCATTAGTTGTTGCGTCTAAGTTTACAACTTCATTTTCGCAAGCTTCAATTACATTTAAAATGCTGCAGTCAGTCGCACCTGAGCCCGAGTTTTGGTTTAATAATATACTGCCAGGAACACCTTCAAAATTAGTGATGAGCATGATATAATATTCGCCGGTTTGAGCGTTAGAAATACTCGCAAATTCGGTGGCAGATGGTGAGTAGCTACAAGCTATGATATCATTGGTTGGTGGTGTATTCACTTCACAAACATCTAAATTTTCGTATGGTCCCCAAAGCGCAAAATCAACATCTAAAAGAGCGCCAATCGGATTGCCGTTATCATCAAATCCACCTGAAGACTGAATTATTTCGAAATTGAGATTACCAGGTTCATCAATCTGTATATAAAACCAAGCTGGATTTGGTGTAGAACTCAAGCAATCAACTGCTCCAAATCCATTATTTCCAGTTGTGTTTGAAAAAACTAAAGAAGAATCGCCAGCACAAAATGGTTCTGGGCTACTACAATTAGGACTTTGGGCATAAGTAAAACAACTAATGATAAGGCATACATAAATAACAACTCTTTTCATAGCTTATTGTTTTGAGGGATAAATCTTAATAAGCTGCTTTGATTTTGAATAATAATAAAAGACTGTTTGGTCATTGTAAATATCCATTTTGTAAAGAAAAGGGTTAAATTGAGATCGGACTAAAGAATCAGGTAAACTAGTGTTTAATTCTTTGTTGTATGTGGTTATTTTTTGTAAAGTTCCAAAATCATTATATGGTTTAGGTGGTTTTTTAACATTATTGATAATAAAAACTCTTTTTAATAATGCTTTTTTGTTTTTTAGGTGAACTGGATTCGAAAAAACGATTGTTTCTGCTTGATCTAAATAGACTTGTTTAATGTACTTATTAAAGTTGGAACTGTTAAGAGGAATTTCTTGAGAATTTACTATAAAAGAGGCGAATAAAAAAGCAATTAAAAGCTTCATGAGTTATCGTTTTAAGGTGAAATTTCCTTTTAATACTAATCCATCTTGCAGTTTTATAACATACCAATAATCGTTGGAAGGCATAGGTTTTCCCTTGTAGGTACCATCCCAACCTTTGCTATTTTGTGAGAAGCTAGTGATATGTTTGCCATAACGGTCAAATACTTGAATATAATCTATCCTGATATCTGCTTTTACAATACCTTCAAGCTGCCAAAAGTCGTTAATACCATCATTATTTGGTGTAAAAAAATCTCGCACACCTAAAAGTCCTACACGTTCTTTTCGGGTGCCACATCCGTTTTTGTCACGAACAAAAACGTCATAAATTCCTGGAGCTAAACCTTCAAAAAATGGCTCATCTTGAAAATCGAATGGATACTCTAAAGCATATTCATAATCACCTAAACTTCCTGTAGTTACAATAATTGATATTGTATTATTTTCTTGTGTGGTATCTTCAACTTCAAAGTCAAATGAAGCGATATTTGAAGCTATAACTTCGTGAGAGCGAGAAGTGGAGCATCCTGTTGAGTTATTGGTAACAGTTACAGTATAAATTCCTGCTTGATTAACGCCAATGCTTGATGAAGTTTGACCACTATTCCAACTGTAGGAATAATTAGCTTGTTCATTAACTGGTATACCTGAATCTAGTTGAAGTAATTCTGGAAAATCTTCTTGACAGTAGAATTGTGATGTATCATTACCTAAATCCGGTAATAATCCACTAATTAAAGTAATTTGTTGATAATCGATGCAATTGCCATTATTAATTTTTGCAACTATTGATTGGTTATTTGAAGTACTTTGAAAATTCGAAATGTTAGTTATTAAATTATCGTCGTTTACCGCATCGTCAAAATTAAGAAAGTAAGATACATCAATCTGATTTTCAGTAAGATTAGTGCCTTGAATAAATTGAGAAACAGTTTCATTTAGATTGAAGTTAGAAACGGTTTCACCTTCATTTACACATTCGGTTAAAATTGCATTTTGATACTCTGGAATCTCTGAAAATGTAACTCTAGCTGTTCCGATTAAAGGACAAGAGCCATCATTTAAATCTACTTCTAAGGTGTAAAACTCAGTGTAAGGTAAGTTTACATTTTCAGGTAATGTAACTTCAAAAGAAGCACTATTTTGGTTTTCTACAATTTCATCATTTATTTTCCAGGTATAAGTAGCATTTGGGATATCATCATAACCAAGTGTATAAGTTTCATTTTCGCATAAATCTAGATTAGTAGTTAAAACTTCACCTAAGTTTACGATATCAATTTTATTTAGAAACAGAGATTGAATAAAAGGTGGTAAGCCAAAAGTTGACGTTCTACCCAACAAACTAATTCCATTTTGGTTATAAATTAAATTTTCTGGTTCTGCTTCCGGATTTTCTAAAACACCAAGTTGAGGTTGGTTTAAATTAGAAACATAAATTTTACCATCAGGTGCCAGCTGCATAGCGCCTTTTTGGCTGAAATCGTCTACAACTATTTCACCAGAATTTGGAACATCATTAGCCGTTAAATCCCATTGCCAGATTAATCGGTTATTAATTGTTGCGTAAGCTTTAGCGCTATTTGAAGAAAATGCTACACCATAAACATTAAAATCTTCAATTAACATTTGAGCATTTGAAACAATTCCGGTGTTATTATCAAAATCAAATAAATAAATATTACCATCTCCTGCATCTTGATTTCCATCTGCTGGGTTATAATTAGTTGTATTATTTGCAGAAACTATTTTTGATCCATCAGGTGAAGCTTTCATGTATCCTAAAGCCGCTCGTCTATAATTGTCTGTTGTTATGCTAGGACCAGCAGTTGAAATAACAGGTGTTTCATTAATACCGTTTTCATCAATCTTAAAAGCGTAAAATGAATCAACAAAATGCACAATAATCCAAATCGAAGTACAATCGCCACCACGTACTGCGGTTATTTTTTCTGAAGCTTTAAACTTAAGATGCTCAGGATTATTAGGATCATAAGTAACAAGTTCAATGTTTTTTTGATTCGGGATAACATCACCTAAGCCATTATTCAAGGTCATGTCGACAACCGAATAATTTAAGCCATTATTAAAACCATCATCATCAGTTGGCACTTCATGAAATGTTACATCTGTATAATTTGGTATTGGATTACCTTGCTGGTCTGCTGGTCCCTGATTAGGATAAGCAAATGCATTATCATGATGTGGCTCGTCTAGTGTAAATACAAAGTATAAATTTGTGTTTGTAGGGTGTGGAACGATTAAACCACTTGATGTACTTGAGGGATCACCATTTAAACCATCAAAATTGGTACTTGGACTATAATTAGCATTATTCATTGGAAGATGATTTCTGTTCCAAATTGTTCTGCCATCGGTATAAAACAATAAATCTCCATTAGGTGCAGAGATAGATGAACAACCTTCATTTGTGCTTAACGCACCATCTAATAATGCTGTAGGCGGACTTGTGTTAAATGTTATTCCTGCATTGTTTCCAAAATACCAATTATTAGCTTCACCTTGACTATAGTGATAGAATGGAATCAGCAAAAACAGTGAGAGAATATAAAATCGCAAGTTTTTTCACCAAATATAAAAAAATTGCTTACAAATCGCGTTTTTTCAATACAAGTAATGAACCGTAAACAAAAATAAAAGTCCATACCAAAACAATTATAATGCTTAGTAAACTGACATCATAATTTTTAACAAATTCTGGATTAACTGATTGTGCAGTTGACTTTACAATATTTAAGCGAGTAACAGGTTCTTTAATAAGGTTACTCATAGACTCTAATGGCATGAATTGAATTAAAGGTTTTAAAACCTTAAGCTGAAATGTAATCACTAAATAGATAATACCTTCAATTACCCAAATTAAAAATAAGAACCCTAAGGCAAAAGCCGAACGTTTCACAAAAATTCCTAAAAACATACAAAGCGAAAAGAAGCCAAGCAATTTTACAAAATAGGCAAAAACGTATTCTAAATCTGAAAATATGATGCTTGCTTCATCAAAATCAGAAAAAATTAAGCCTAAAACTAAGGAAACAACAAAAACTAAAACCGTTGAAGCAGCAGCATAAAGCAATACATTTAAAAATTTTGATAAAATAAATTCCTTTTTACTGAGGCCATCAATTAAATTTTGTTTGAGCGTTCTGTTTGTATATTCACTAGACATCATTGATACGATAACAATAGCTAAAAATATTTTTAGAAAAGCAACCACGTAGGTGTTAAAGTGCCAAATGTATGGAAAGTTAAAAATGCCTTGATCGGCAAACCTAAAGTCAATAGCTCCAAAATTAAAACGTATAGAGGCAAATAAGGCAATAGCTGAAAATAAAACAAAGTATAAAATGCTTAGTATTTTTGCAGATTTGTTATGTTTCAGTTTGTGAAATTCTATTAAAAATAAGCGTTTCATGGCGTTAGGCTTTTGTAAGTTCTAAAAATTGTTCTTCTAAAGTTTCTTTTCTTTTAATGAGTAAGTTAACGTAAATACCTTTATTAGCTAAGGTTTTATTAAGTTCACTAGCTTCAATAGGTTGGCTTAAAAATGCCTTTAATCGATGATCTTCATCATGCTTAACTACTTTCTCAATAAATTCAAGTTGATTAAGTGCAGTTTGCAATTCATCGAGATTTTTTGAAGCGATTTCAACAAAGCCATGAGTTGCATTCATTTGGTCTACGCTTCCCGCATAAAGCTTTACACCGTTTCTGATTATTACAACATGAGAACATACTTTTTCTACCTCATCAAGTAGGTGAGAGGCAAGCAGAATCGTCATGCCATCTGCTGCAATCGTTTTTATAATTTCACGAATTTGGTGAATTCCTTGAGGGTCTAACCCATTGGTAGGTTCGTCTAAAATAAGTATTTCAGGGTCGTTAAGTAATGCGGAGGCAATAGCTAGGCGTTGTTTCATACCTAAAGAATAACTTTTAAAAGTATTCTTTTTTCGATCTAGTAAATCGACAATCTCTAATTTTTCATCAATTTTAGAATAATCAACCCCTTTAATTTTACAAACCAACTTCAAATTATCTTCAGCAGACATGTTAGGATAAAAATTTGGGTTTTCAATGATAGCGCCAACTTTTTTTAGCGCTTCGTGGGTTTCAATTTGTCCGCCGAACCACTCAAATTCACCAGAAGTTTTATTCACTACGTTCAAAATTATCCCAAGTGTAGTTGATTTTCCACTTCCATTAGGACCTAAAATACCGTATACATTGCCTTTTTCAATTTCAAAACTCAGTTGATTAACAGCCGTGAGTTTTCCAAATTTTTTGGTGAGTTGATTTAACTTTAGAATTGTTTTCACAGAATTGAATTTATTTATAAGTCCTAAAACTAATTAATTGTTACAACTTAGTTAAAAAAATCTTATAAGATTATCTTTAAATATTTCTAATTTTCAGTTGAAGTTTAAGGTAATTACTCATAATATAAGTTAATAATCCTTACATTGCTTAATGATTATATGACTGACTTAATTATTAAATTCAGATTTGAGTATGCAACAAAAACTAATGTCTAAAAAGAAGCCAACCTTTCCTATTAATGATGGTTTAAATTCATATTTGGAGCTTTACAATAGGAAAACTAAAATTCCAGTATCTTATGATGATTTACTACGTTTCTCAGGTTCTATTGTTGTTTATGATCAAAACGATGAAGATACACTTTGGGTACGCTGTTATTATCCTGATTACGAGCGTGAAGATATAGACCATAGTTTAAAAAAAGTTTACCTTATATTACATTCTGACGGAAGAAGTGCAGAGCTTGATTTTTTAAATGTAGATGCTATTGATTTTTGCACATTTGGGAACTCAAAACCATTTCGTATTAAAATCAGAAATGTCTTAAATGATAACTTTACCTATTTTTATATAAAAAAAGCTGATGCTTCGAGGATTTATGGTTTAGATTTTGAGCATATTTTATCACCTCACCGAATTAATTTTCTAGTCTATAAAGATACTTTAATCGAAGAGCATATTGCAGGAATTCCAGGCGATGTTTTTATTAAAGAGCACTTGCCAGATTGTGATTCAAGAGCCAAAACTCAAATTGCCAAACAGTTTGTAAAATTTAATGAACGCTGTACCTTACGTTTGTTAGGAGATATGCGCTCATATAATTACGTGGTTATACCCACACACGATTTTGACCATGTAGATTATAAAATCAGGGCGATAGACTTTGACCAACAAAATTTTGAAGGTAACTTAAAAGTTTACCGACCACAATTTTTTAAAGAAAATTACACTATGGTTAAATTAGTTGAAAGTCATCTTGAAGAATCTTCGATAGAGCAATACCGTAAAGAAGAAAGATCACAAGTTGCAAAAAGATTAATCACTTCTCAAAAACGCTTTAGAATGCTTATAAGATGTATGATTAAAGATCATATTTCTACCCGAGAAAATGTATTACAATTGCGTAAAGAATTAGTTAATTATACACGTGATGTAAAATTTAAACGTGCTAAAACTATGGGGCATATTCTTAAAACGGCACTTGATTTTGTTAAGCGTAATTATTTAGAATACGATGAATAAAACATTTTAATCTTAATATTTTAAAATAACTCTCAAATTTATATTTTTATCGAAAATCTTATATCTATGAAATATTACAGACTGCCCATTTATTTTTTAATGCTATTATTTAGCTTTACATCTTTTTCTCAAATTGATTCTAATCAAGATGAGTTTGATGATTTTTTGTATAGACGAGGAAATACTTTTAGAACGGCTTCAGGTTTGCCAGGACAAAATTATTTTCAAAATACACCTAATTATCAAATTAAAGTTCAGTTAGACGATAAAGCTCATAAAATAACAGGCCAAGTTGAAATTGAATACACCAATAATAGTCCTCACGACCTCGACTTTATTTGGCTATATCTTGAGCAAAATAGATTTACTCAAAACTCTCGTGGTACATTAACAACTCCGATTGGAGGTAACCGTTATGTTGGAGACACCGATAAAGGCATGACGATAAGCAATTTTTCTGCAAAAGCTCATGGAGAGACTTCAAAAAACTACAAAATTACAGATACACGAATGCAGGTTTTTTTAGAGAAGCCTCTAAAGTCTAATGGTGGCAAAGCAAAAATCAATATGGATTTTGAATATGAAATTCCAATTGATGGTATGGATCGTATGGGACGCCTTAAAACAGAAAACGGCTGGATTTATGCATTAGCTCAATGGTTTCCTCAGGTAGCTGTTTATGATGATGTTGTGGGTTGGAATGTTGAACCTTACCTTGGTGCAGGTGAATTTTATTATGATTATGGTAATTTTAATCTTGAAATTACAGCACCATTCGACCATATTGTTGTCAGTTCTGGAACACTTCAAAATCCTAAAGATGTTTTATCATCAACAGTTTATGAACGTTATAAAAAAGCACAAGAAAGCAACCAAACAGTTTATTTAATTAAACCAGATGAAATTAAAGATGTAAGTTTGAGAGCTCAACAATCTGGGACATTAACTTGGCATTATAAAATTGAAAATTCACGAGATGTTGCTTTTGGAAGCTCAAAAGCTTTTATTTGGGATGCAGCTAAAATTAACTTACCAAGTGGTAGAACTGCTTTAGCTCAATCTGCCTACCCAATAGAAAGTGATGGCCAAGACGCATGGTCACGGTCAACCGAATATTCAAAAGCGTCTGTCGAACATTACTCTAATATGTGGTATGAATATCCTTACAATTCTGCTGTTAATGTTGCTGCAGATATTGGCGGGATGGAGTATCCAGGATTAAACTTTTGTCGTTATACCAGCAAAGGAGCAAGTCTTTGGGGCGTAACAGACCATGAATTTGGTCATAATTGGTTTCCTATGATTGTAGGTTCAAACGAACGCCGTTATGCATGGATGGATGAAGGTTTTAATACCTTTATTAATTACTATTCAACCTTAAATTTTAATAATGGTGAATATCCTGCAAGACTCAATAAACCAAGAAATTTAGTAAGTTGGTTTAAAAGCGACCGCCGTGAAGGAATCGATACTTATCCAGATGTCGCTAATTTAAGAAACTTAGGAATGATTGCTTATTATAAACCAGCACTAGGATTACTGATGTTACGTGAATATATTTTAGGTCCTGATCGTTTTGATTATGCGTTTAAATCTTACATTAAAACATGGGCATTTAAACATCCACAACCTACCGACTTTTTTAACCATATGGAAAATTATGCAGGTGAAAACCTAAATTGGTTTTGGAAAAATTGGTTTTATGGAACAGATAATATTGACTTAGGAATAGAATCAGTTAGACAAGTTGAAGCTAATACTTACGATTTAACCTTCGTAAATGAAGGTGGCATTCCAATGCCTGTAAAATACGAAATAACTTATGCCGATAATTCTACTGAAACTCTTGAGTTACCAGTTGAAATTTGGCAACGTGGTAATTCTTGGAGACACCGATTAAAAACTGAGCATAAAATTATAAAAGTTGAAGTTGACCCAGCTAAAATCTTACCCGATGTTAACTTTGGTAATGACACTTGGCCAGTTAATTTATATAAAGATTAAACACTTCAACTGAAATATAGTCTTATAAACAAATAATATCTTATGAAACAGTTTCAATTAGTGTTTAAATTTTTAATCATTTCATTTTTTGCTTTCAATTCCGCAATAGCTCAAAGTGATTATAAAGTCAATGAACATTACAACAAACAAGAAGTTTATATTAGCATGCGCGATGGTGTTAAATTACATACTACAATTTACTCACCAAAAGATAAGTCGCAAGAATATCCTATTATAATGCAACGAACACCTTATAGTTCAAGACCTTATGGCAAGGATAAATTTAGACGATCTATAGGGCCAAACACTCAGTTAATGAAAGAAGGTAATATTATTGTTTATCAAGATGTTCGTGGTAGATGGATGAGCGAAGGTGTTTATGATAATATGAGGCCTTATATACCAAACAAAAAAGGTAACGAGATTGATGAAGCTAGTGATACCTATGATACGATTGAATGGTTAGTCAATAATGTTGATAACAATAATGGAAACGTAGGCACATGGGGAATTTCATATCCAGGTTTTTATGCCACATATTCTTTGCTATCTGAACATCCAGCTTTAAAGGCAGCTTCACCGCAAGCACCAATAGGTGATTTTTATTTTGATGACTTTCATCACAATGGCGCCTACTTATTATCTTATTGGCGAGCAACAGCTTTATTTGGTTATATGAAAGGTCAACCAACTAATAAGTCATGGTATAAATTTCCTAAAATGGGAACTGAAGATCAATACCAATTTTTTATGGATTATATGCCTTTGTCTAAGTTAGATCAATTTTATGGAGAAGACAATATATTTTGGCAACAGTTAAAACAGCATCCTAACTATGATGAGTTTTGGCAAAAGCGAGGTATTATTCAACATTTAGCTAATGTGGATATTAAGCCAGCAGTAATGACGGTTGGTGGATTGTTCGATGCTGAAGACTTATATGGACCTTTTAATACCTATAAAACTATAGAAAAAAATAACAACAATTATAACAGTGTTGTTTTTGGGCCATGGAGTCATGGTGATTGGGCTAGAAACTATAAACGACAAGTAGTAGGTAATATTTACTTTGGAGATAATTTATCTGAAGAGTTTCAAACCAATTATGCAACTAAGTTTTTTAATCATTTCTTAAAAAATAAAGGCGATGTAAAATCATTAGCAGAAGCACATGTTTTTGATACAGGTGCAAAACAATGGGATAATTACGCAACTTGGCCACCAAAAAATACCACACCAACTGATTTTTATTTAGTTGACAACCAAAAGTTAAGTTCACAAGCAGCTAATACTAAAGAAACTTTTATCAGCGACCCTAATAAACCTGTACCTTACACTGAGGATATAAAAGTTGTATTTACTCCTAGAAAATTCATGACAGATGATCAACGCTTTTCAGCACGTCGTCCTGATGTATTGGTTTATGAAACTGATGTTTTAACGGAAGACATGAAATTATCTGGAGAAGTTTTAGCCGATTTAAATGTGGCCACCACTGGAACAGCTTCAGACTGGATAGTAAAAATTATTGATGTGTATCCATCAGACACCAAAAACACTGATGATATTCAAGATCATTTAAAGTTATCTAATTATCACATGATGGTTAGAAGTGAAGTTTTTAGAGGTCGTTTTCGTGATGGTTTTAATAACCCAAAACCATTTAAACCTAATAAAAAAACAAACGTAAAAATTACACTTCAAGATATTAATCACACTTTTAAAAAAGGACATAAGTTGCAAATACAAGTGCAAAGTACTTTCTTTCCTTACATAGATGTTAACCCACAAACTTATGTTGATAATATTTTTGAAGCTACAAAAGAAGATTTTAAAGCCCAAACTCACACAGTTTTTGGTGATTCAAAACTGGTTTTACCTGTGGTTAACAAATAATTAATTTTTATAATTAACTCTATCAAAACAGCTTTGTATTTCGTGCAAAGCTGTTTTTTTATGAGCAGTATTAATTAATTGTTAATTGAATTAAATGCGGTATTTCAGACATAATTTTATCTGAACTTTGCAAAATGCAACACACCGATCCAAGTCGAAATACACGTCAGCAGAATATTATATTATTAGTTTTAGGTACCATGATTGCCATAGGACCATTATCTATTGATATGTATCTGCCAAGTTTTGAAAATATCGCATCAGATTTTCAAACTTCTAAAGCTCAAGTAGGTGTTTCTTTAACAAGTTATTTTATTGGTATTGCATTTGGTCAATTAGCTTATGGACCTATTATGGATAAATTTGGTCGTAAAGTTCCGCTTTTAGTAGGCTTAATTATTTATATATTGTCTTCATTGAGTTGCTTTTATTCACCTGATATAATGTGGTTAATTATTTCTAGGTTTTTTTTAGCCATTGGAGCTTCAGCTGGAATGGTTGCAGCAAAAGCAGTTGTGAGAGATATTTTTCCACCAGAAGAAGTTGCTCGAGCCATTTCTTTTTTGATGCTCATCATGGGTTCAGCACCTATTATTGCTCCAACATTAGGAGGTTTTGTCATTGCACATTTTAGTTGGCAGATGATATTTATGTTTTTGGCAATTTTTGCGAGTTTAATGTTTTTAAGTGTATTATTTTTTCTCCCAGAAAGTATTACACCCGACAAAGCAGTAAAATTAAAAATTAAACAAGTGGCTTCTAAATATAAAGGTATTATGCAGGATAAAATATTCCTAAGCTTTTCACTAGCAGGAAGCTTGACTATAGGTGCAATGTTTGCTTATATTTCTAATGCACCCATATTATTCATGGATCGATTTCATTTTACCGAAACACAATTTGGTTGGATGTTTGGTTTAAATGCTTCAGGATTAATTATTGGTAGTCAACTTAACCGCTTAGTTCTAAAACGAATCAGTACTTTTAACCTAACTCTTAAAATTTCATACTTACTACTCGTTTTAGGTGTAATACTATTTTTAAACGCTTTGTTTTTTAGTAGTTTTTACATTACCGTAATAAGTTTATTTTTAATTTTATTTTTACTTGGGTTTCAAAATCCTAACACAACAGCCTTATCCTTATATCCATTCACCAAACGTGCAGGTCGAGCATCTGCTTTGGTGGGTTGTCTTAAAATGTGTTTAGGTGCAGTAACATCATTCATAATTAGTTTGTATACAGGAATTAGTTTGGTGCCGATGGCACTAACAATTTTAGTATGTTTAGTTTTAAGTAATATGTTGCTCATTCGTTTTAAGCGTAAAGAAAAAGCAGCTTTAGCATTAGTAAATCCTTAATTTTTAGTAATTTTAATCAAAACTTCAATTAATGCGGTTACATTATAAAAACACCCAACGTTTATTAAGTTTCTCTATAACACCAATAGTAATAGGTATTTTGACATATCTATATTTTGAATATGAAATGAGGAGTACTTGGTTTTATATTAATGGATTGTTATATATAATATGGGGAATTTATTTTTTACTGAAATCGATTTATGGTTTTGCTCAGATGACGAATAGTGGAATTAAATTCACGCACAAATTTTGGAAAGAATATCAATGGAAAGACTTAAATTCAGTTCATTATAAATTTGGTTATTACTACTTAGAGTGGCCAAAATCTACAATAGAAGTTAATTTGAAGCAATTAGACCCTAATTCAGTTGAAGTTTTAGAAAAGAAGTTACAATCTTTGGATCTAGTTTTGAATAATAAACGCGTCGAAACTATTTAAATTGAGGTATTCATGAAACATCTTAGATTAGCTTTAGATTGGACGCCAAACGTTAATCATATTGGTTTTTATGTCGCAAAGGCTAAATTATTTTACCAAGCAAAAAATATTAAACTTGACCTAGTAACACCAGATCAGGATAATTACTCTGAAACTCCAGCTAAAAAAGTAGAATTAGGAAAGGTAGATTTTGCCTTATGCCCAACTGAAAGTTTAATTAGTTATCAGTCAAAATCAAAGCCATTTCCGCTCGTTGGCTTAGCGTCTATATTTCAAAGTGATTTAAGCGCAATTTGCGTCTTGAAATCGTCAAAAATTACAAGACCACAACAACTCGACGGGAAACATTATGCATCCTACCAAGCGCGTTATGAAGACGGTATAGTTAAGGAATTAATTAAAAATGATGGTGGTCATGGCAGTCTAAAACTCAGTTATCCTGAAAAACTAGGCATCTGGGAAACACTTATTCAAAATAAATGCGATGCCACATGGATTTTTTATAATTGGGAAGCTTTGCAAGCCGAAGCTAAAGGGATTGAGCTAGAGCTTTTTAAATTAAAAGATTTTGGAATACCATATTCATATTCTCCCGTCATCGCCGGAAACAAAATATTGGTTGAATCTCAACGTGAAACTTATAAAAATTTTATTGAGGCTTTACGTGAAGGTTTTTTATACGCTCAACAGCATCCCGAAGAGTGTGCAAAAATATTAGCAAAATACATTCCTGAGGAAGATAAGAGTATCGATCTTGTAAAAGCAATCAATATTAGTGCTCAAGCTTTTGGGAATTCAACTGATTGGGGACGCATTAATACTAAAGAAGTTGATCAATTTTTAAATTGGTTAAAAACTAAAGACTTAGAACATTCAGGTTTAGCTGCTGAAGATATTTTCATACCACTTACATAAAAATTTAATGTTTCTTATGAATTCAAACAGAGACTTCAATTGGCTAAACTATTTCAGCTGAAATACCAGCTTCAAGAATTTTTAGGCATCTTGGTTTCAAATCATTATAAGAACCAGATTTTACAGAGCATTTTCCTTTATAATGTATTAAAATTGTACACTGTTCTGCTTGAGTAGGAGAGTGATCGCAAGTATCAATCAGTGTTTCAATTACATGATCAAAGGTATTTATGTCGTCATTAAAAACCACAATTTCATGTTCAGGTTTAGAATCGGTTTTAGTAACCGACTGCTCTTTAACCTTCTCTTTAGTTTGATTGATAATCATACTACAAAATTAAGATCTTAATTCAAATTTGGCAGCACACCAGTCATCTTTTAAAAGGTGTTTAACGTAAGTCAAACCAAGATTTTCTGCACAATTTATAATTTTATGTAAATCTTCTTGATAAAAACCACTAAAATAAATACTTCCATTTTGGTTTAAGTGCTTCACATAAGTTGGCATATCTTCTAGTAAAATATTCCGATTAATATTAGCAAAAATAAAATCGTAGTTAAACTTAATTGCTTGGGCGTTGCCTTGAATACAACTACCAGTTAGATTATTTCTTTTAAGGTTTTCTTCGGTGTTATCTATGCACCAATCATCTATATCGATAAAGTCAACTTGGTTGGCATCTTTCATTAAAGCTAAAATACCTAAAACACCTGTGCCGCAACCCATATCAAGACCATTTAGTTGCTTAAATTCATCTTCAAGAATAAGTTTTAAAATCATATAAGTGGTGGCGTGATGGCCTGTACCAAAGGCCATTTTAGGCGTAATTACAATGTCATAATCAACAGATTTTTCGGGGTGAAATTCTGCTCTTACAGCACATTTTTCTCCAATATAAATAGGCTCACAACTAGATTCCCAAATGGCGTTCCAGTTTTGAGTTTCAAGATCGGTGACTTCAACTGAAATACTAACTTCAGGGCTTTTAAGTATTTGAACTTTTTCAATTAAATTAGCAGGTTTGACTTCAGTTTGGATATAAGCTTTTAACCCATTTTCAGTATCCTCAAAACTTTCAAATTCTAATAAACCAAGTTCCGCCACTAAAATTTCACGTAATGGTTCAAGTGGCGAAATTGTAAAATGATATTTTGTATAATTCATGAATTAAAAACTGTTTATGATCGCTGTAAAATCATCTGCTTTAAGTGATGCGCCACCAATTAATCCTCCATCAACATCAGGATTAGCAAAAATTTCTTTAGCATTAGTCGGTTTAACGCTACCGCCATATAAAATTGAAATTGAATTTGCTGTTGTTTCATCATATTGTTTAGCGATGACTTTTCTGATGTGTGCATGCATTTCTTGAGCTTGATTTGGAGATGCTGTCTCTCCAGTACCAATTGCCCACACAGGCTCGTAAGCGATGGTAAGTTTACTGAAGCCTTCTTTTGAAAGATGAAATAAACTATCTGCAATTTGCTCTTCAACTAGACTGAAATGCCCGTTATTTTGCCTTACATTTAATTCTTCACCAACGCAAAAAATAGGCAATAAGTTATGCTTTAAAGCTTGGTCTGTTTTGTCTTTTAATACTTGCGCATCTTCATGAAAAATAGCACGCCTTTCACTATGACCTAAAATAACATAAGTTACACCAACAGATTTAAGCATGCTTGCAGAGATTTCACCTGTATATGCTCCTGAATCGTTTGCATTCATGTTTTGAGCACTTAAGGCAATCTTACTATCTTCAAGTAAACAGTTGGCTAAGCTTAGATTTGTAAAGCTAGGCGCTATGATTACTTTTGTGGAGTTGTTTTTAGATGTTTTTTTAAGGCTTTCAATAAGTGATTTAGTATCATCTAAATCGCAATTCATTTTCCAATTTCCGGCTACAATTTGGGTTCTCATGATATCAAGGTTTAATTTACTTTGGGGTCTAAAATACTATAAATCAAGTCAACTAAAATATTGATTACAATAAAAATTGTTGCTATAATTAAGACTGAACCCATAATTACAGGTAAATCTAGGGTATTTAAAGCATTTACAATCTCTTTACCAAGGCCATTCCAACCGAAGATATATTCTACAAAAACAGCACCAGCAAGCATTGATGCAAACCAGCCTGAAATAGCTGTAATTACAGGGTTTAGAGCATTTTTAAAGACATGTTTTATGATAATTTGTTTAAGCTTTAAGCCTTTTGCTTTGGCAGTAACAACATAATCTTTAGATAATTCTTCTAAAATTGAATTGCGCATGAGTTGAATAACCACCGCTAATGGTCTTATTCCTAAAACAACTGCTGGAAGTAGTAAATTTTTAAGCACTAAATTTTTCTGCTCACCAAAATCATCTAACTCATATAAATTCCCTGTCATATTTAGGTTTGTATATTCATTTAAGAGAAAACCAAAAAACCAGGCAAATAAAATAGCACTAAAAAAAGAAGGAATACTCATGCCTAATGTACTGACGACTTGAATTAACTTATCAAGCCAAGAATCTTGATAGATTGCTGAAATAACGCCTAAAATTAAACCCATAAACAAGGCAATGCTTATTGCTGAAATGGCAAGCACAGCTGTATTTGGTAAGGTTTCTGCCATAATTTCTGAAACAGCTTTGTTTTGCTTTTGAAACGATTGTCGCAAATACGGAAATTTGATGACTAATTGAAAGTCTTTAGTTGTAAGAATTGAAGTATATGATAATGGCTTGTCTTTAATTGATGTAAAATTTGTTTTATTATTTGAATGTACAGAAATAGGTGAGAGGTCGTTTAAGTAATAAAGGTATTGTTTATATATAGGTTGATCAAAACCATATTTTTCTTTTAAAATATTTACTTGAGTTTGGGTTTGATTTTCACCAAGCATCATTTTGGTAGGATCTCCTGGTAAAACATTAAATAATACGAAAACCACACTTACAACACCAAATAATGTGATAAATGCATAGCCTATTTTAGACAGTAATTTTTGCATTAATCTATCTTAAATTCATCAGCATCATTCCAGTGTAACTTTTGAGTAATAACTCCATTCTCAAGTTCAATTAAACCTGGATTAGAACGCACTATTGTTTTTATAGCAGTTTCATCACAAGTGTAAAATGGAATATCGATGCTATTAGATTGTAGTAGATTTTTAACAGATTTTGATCCTGACGCAGATAAGCCTATGACTAAGTAATTGGCCTTTTTTGCTTCATTTATTAGAGGTTTAATTGTCTTCCAGCCTTGAATTTCAGTTTTATTTAAATTGTAAGCGCTAATTATTAAAACTTTAGGTTGGTTTAAGATATATTGCGTTTGGTCATCACCATCTTTAATTAGATTAAAGTCGTGAATTGGTGGCGTATAGGCTTCACGAATAACTTCAGTTTTAACATCAATAAATTCACCTTCAACGTTAGGGAAATTCCCTCTAGTCGTAATTATTTTTTCTTCACCATTCACTTTAAATCTCCAATGATAATCTGTGATAGCTTCTGGTGCATTTTCAGGAACTTTTCTAGCTTCATTTATATCAGTGCCTATTTTGTAAGCTCTAAAATCAATAATTGGTAAATGCATTAATACATGATAAGCTATAAAAAAACACAATATACTGCTTACAAAAATAACCCATTTTAAAGTTGGTTTAGGGAAAATAGGCTTTATGAATTCTTGTTTTAAAAATAAAAATAAAATTAAAACACTTAATATCACATCTTTAATGAAAGATTGCCAAGGTGTAAGTGGTATAGCGTCACCAAAACATCCGCAATCAGTAACTTTATTAAAATAGGCTGAGTAGAAAGTTAAGAATGTGAAGAATATTATCATTAATAATAAACTCCAAATTGTTATTTTCTTAGCATAGCCAATAATCAAAGCTATACCAAGTAAAACTTCTATAATTACTAGAAAGATAGAAATCATAAGCGCATAAGGCACTAAAAAAGAAATATCTAAAACACCAGGGCTAAAATACTCTTCTAATTTATAGGCAAAACCGAGCGGATCATTCAACTTAACTAATCCACTAAAAATAAAGAGTAGTCCCACAAAATAGCGAGCAATTTTAACTATGAATGTCATTTTAATGAGAATTTAAGTTTAAATGAATTAAGGCAAAAATGGCATAATTAATCATATCTTGATAATTAGCATCAATACCTTCACTTACAATTGTTTTTCCTGAATTATTTTCAATTTGTTTTACACGCAATAATTTTTGTAAGATTAAATCGGTTAATGAACTCACACGCATGTCTCGCCAAGCTTCGCCATAATCATGATTTTTATTCATCATTAAGGCTTTTGTTTCAGCTAAATAGCTATCGTATAACTCTAAAGCTTCTTTAATTTTTAAGTCAGGCTGATTAGCAACCCCTTTATGATATTGAATAAGCGCCATAATGGCATAATTTATAATACCAATAAACTCAGCATCTATGGCTTCATCAATTTTAGATGTACCATTAATCTGTAAACTTCTAATGCGTTGGGCTTTTATAAAAATTTGATCAGTTAAAGATGGTAAGCGTAAAATGCGCCATGCACAACCGTAATCTTTAAGTTTATTTTCATACAAATCGCGACAAACCGAAGTAATCTTGTCGTATTGATCAGTTGTTGAAAGGTTTTTGAAATTTTGATCAAAATTGTTCATCAATACATTATTTTTTATCTCCTAACTTAAAATTATCATCAGATTTTAATTGCTCTTTTTCTGATTCATCATAAATACGTTCTTCTTTTCGAAATTTATCGTAACGATAAGATATCCCTAGACTGAAACCAAGTCTTTGTGGTGTATTTTTAAAATTGACTAAGCTTAAGAGATCAAGTTGAAGGTTTTTTGTTAATAAATAAGCTAAGCCACCACGCACAATTTCATCGCTATATAAATCTCCTATAATAGTTTGAAATTCACCAAAAACAGCAAATCGATTTCCGACAGAATGTGTAAGTGTGAAAATACCCGTGTAAGAAGGAAAATCTGTCCCCAATTTGTCTCCGTAAAAATTGGTTACAAAAACCCATCGACCATAATTATGTTGCGTTATCAAGCCTAATCTTGGTGAGAAATTAGGCTCGCCTTCAAATAAAAAAGGATTATCACCAAAAGCAAAATTTACACCAGCATATGCTGAGATAGCCGGAATTAAATCACGCCATTGAAATGTGTTATTTGCTTTCCAACTTATATAACTTTTTTCTTCTTGTTCTCTTTTAAAATAAGGATCATAAAGTAAATATTTACCAGCTAATGTATTAGATTGAAAGTTGGAGTAACTAACTGTCTCAGTATTTGCTCCTTGAACAAAGTCAGTATTCACAGAGCGAAAACTCCCTTCAAGCGTCAATTCTAATTTCTCCATAAAAAAACCATATCTTGCTTGATAGTCTAAGCCATAAATAGTAGTTTCAGTTCGTTGTAAGTCATGTTTTTCGTTATCAAATCTAAATCCAGTCTCTAATTGCATAACACCATTTCCAACAGCAAAAGCGCCTTGAGATGCACCAGGTCTGTTTGAGTTGATTGTCTCAGTGTATTGTGCAAAACAGCTGATACTTAAGAGTAAACTACTCATAAAAACAAAGGCTCTATACATATTATGTTTTTTTCAAATATAGTTGAATTTATCAATAATTTATTAGTCAAGAACTATTTTTTACGCTGTCTAATCAATACATTTGTGAATTCATATTTAGATGATTTTATGGAATTTTTAGAAACGCTTTTAATAATAATCTTAATTATTTTCGGGTTTCGATTGCTTTTTAAATTTTTTGCACCTTTTTTAATGCGTTATTTTATAAAGAAGCTAAAACAAAAGTTTGAAAATACCCAACAGCAAAGTCAGCAGCAATCAACTTATTCAAGACAAAAAGATAATTTAAATAAACAAAGCGGCACTAGAAAAACCAATCCAAATTCAAAGGTTGGAGAATACATTGATTACGAAGAACTCGATTAATTATGAAAAAGTTTATAAAACAAAATGCTAAGCATTTTTTTGTCATTCTTGGTTTTATTGCAATATCACTTGCTTTTTTTCATCCAGTTCTCCAAAACAAAATTATCTACCAAAGTGATATTGTCCAGTATATTGGTATGGCCGAAAAGCACAAAGATTTTAAGGCTGATACAGGTGAAGAAAGTTACTGGACTGATGCTGCATTTGTAGGCATGCCAACTTACCAACTTGGAGCAAATTATCCGTATAATTATATTAAAGAACTTGACCGGCTTATTAGGTTTTTACCAAGACCAGCTGATTATTTGTTTCTGTATTTTATAGGTATTTACATCTTGTTTTTAACCTTAAAAGTTAACTATAAATATGCAATCGTAGGCGCTTTAGCTTTTGGTTTTTCAACCTACTTAATTATTATTTTAGGGGTTGGTCACAATGCAAAAGCACATGCCATAGCATACTTTCCAGTCGTAATTAGTGGGATTTTACTTTGTTTAAAAAACAAACGCTTACTAGGTTTTATCACTTTGTTTTTTGGTTTAGCATTAGAGCTAAATGCTAATCATTTT
Source organism: Psychroflexus sp. ALD_RP9 (assembly GCF_017311165.1). Taxonomy (GTDB): domain Bacteria; phylum Bacteroidota; class Bacteroidia; order Flavobacteriales; family Flavobacteriaceae; genus Psychroflexus. The sequence continues at coordinate 2,385,103 of NZ_CP062973.1, forward strand.
CAAATGACCTACTATTTAATGCTACTTACGCTTGTCTTAGGAATCGTTTACCTTATTGATGCTCTTAAAAATAATCAACTACCTCAATTTTTGAAGTCAGTTGGTATAATGCTAGCCGCAGCATTATTAGCAGTTGGTGTTAATTCAACACAAGTATTAGCGACTAAAGAGTATACAGATTACAGTACAAGAGGAGATACAGGTTTAACCATTAATCCTGATGGATCGAAAAAAGCAGAAACAGCTTTGAGTTATGATTATATTACAGAATATAGTTATGGTTGGTTAGAAAGTTTAAATTTATTTATTCCACGATTTATGGGTGGTTCAAGTGCTGAAGCTTTAGATACTGAATCAGAAACTTTTAAGTACTTAATGTCACTTGAAGGTATTTCAACTCAGCAAGCTTTAGGGTTTGTAGAAAGTGCGCCTACTTATTGGGGAGAACAAACTTACATTGGTGCTCCAGCTTATATCGGTGCTAGTGTTTTATTTTTGTTTGTATTAGCCTTGTTTTTAGTTAATGGAAAACTTAAAAAATGGATAGTTAGTGGTATCTTGCTATCGCTATTACTTTCTTTGGGTGATAATTTTGCTTTACTCACAAAGTTTTTTATCAACTATATTCCATTATACGATAAATTTAGAGCAGTATCATCGATACAAGCGATTATAGAGTTTGCAGTCCCTGTTTTAGCTATTGTTGGTTTAGCTAAATTTTTTAAACCATCCGTTAGTTATGAGTTAAAGTTAAAAGCATTAAAATACACCAGCATCATTTTAGGATCTATTTTGGTTTTATTATATCTGTTTAGTGGTAGTTTTGACTACAGTACGACTAACGATGCTAGATTAATTAAGCAATTAGGGCCTAATTTTATTCGAGCTTTACGCCTTGATAGAGAAGCTATGTTAACTGCTGACGTGCTTAGAACTCTGGCTATATGTATTGCCGTCGCTGCGATATTATTGGCAGTTTTAAAGCAGAAACTTCAACATAATATGGCCTTAATTGGTATTTCGCTCGTTATTTTAATCGATTTGGTAAGCTTCAATAAAAACTATGTTAACGAAGAAGATTTTGTTCCTGAAATCGCAATGCAACAACCATTTGAAGCGACTTCAGTTGATAAGTTAATTAATAAAGATACAACTCATTTTAGGGTGTATGATTTAAGCTCAAGCCCTTTAAATTCTTCTCGTGCTTCATATTTTCATAATTCAATTGGTGGCTATCACGCGGCAAAGCCAGGAAGAATTCAAGATTTGTTCGATTTTCATATTTATAAGGGCAATCAGCAGGTACTAAATATGTTAAATGTTAAGTATTTTATTTTTTCAGAACAAGGAAAAGTTAGTTATCAACAAAATGAAACCGCTTTTGGAAATGCTTGGTTTGTTGAAGATGTTCAGCTGGTAAATAGTCCTAATGAAGCAATTAAAGCTTTAGACTCTACTAATCTTAAATCTACTGCTGTAGTTGAAAACGCTTATAAATCTGAAGTTCCTAAAACTTCTTTTAAGTTGAAATCTAAAGACCAAATTAGACTGAGCGATTACCAACTCAACCAATTAACTTATACCTATAATCTAAGCGATGATGCTATAGCAGTATTTTCTGAATTATATTATCCAAAAGGTTGGAAAGCTTATGTTGATGGCGAAAAAATTAATCACTTTAACGCCAATTATGTGCTACGTGCCGCATATTTACCTAAAGGCAATCACAAATTGGTATTTAAATTTGAACCTGATGTTATAACAACAGGAAACGTGATAACTTTAGCAAGTTATGGATTGTTTTTTCTACTACTAATTGGCGGTTTTATTTATAAGTCGAAGCAAGAAACTACATGAAAAACGTTTTAATTATAACTTATTATTGGCCGCCAGCTGGTGGTCCTGGTGTGCAGCGCTGGTTGAAGTTTTCTAAATATTTGCCTGATTTTGGTATACAGCCAATTGTATATAAACCTAAAAACCCACATTACCCAACTAAAGACGAAAGCCTAAATCTAGAGGTTTCTTCTAAAGTAAAGGTTATCGAAAAATCAATTTTTGAGCCTTATAGTTTTGCAAAAATTTTATCTAAATCTGATACAGAAAGTTTAAGTAAAGGTTTAATTAAGTCACCTAAAAAACAAACAAAAATACAAGAAAGCTTACTTTATGTTCGTGGAAATTATTTTATTCCAGATGCTCGAAAATTTTGGATAACGCCATCAGTTAAGTTTTTATCAAAATATGTTACTAAACATCAAATCGACTGTATTATAACTACAGGACCACCACACAGTTTACATTTGATCGGGCAACAACTAAAAACTAAGTTTAGCGATTTAAAGTGGATAGCAGATTTTCGAGATCCTTGGACAAATATTGGTTATCATAACGAATTAAAGCTTACAGAAGCTTCTGCAGAAAAACATAAGCAGCTAGAACAAGAAGTGCTAGACCAAGCCGATGAGCTTTTAGTTACCAGTTTTGAAACACAACATGAATTTAAGTTAAAAACACAAACACCTGTTCATCTAATTACAAATGGTTTTGATGATGAGTCGGTTCGCGTTGAAGACCTTGATGAACAATTTTCTTTAGCACATATTGGGTCGTTACTAAGCCAGCGTAATCCTGAACTTTTATGGGAAGTTTTAGCTGAATTAATTAATGAACTCGAAAATTTTAAACAATTCTTTGAACTCAGGTTGGTTGGTAATGTAAGCGAGCAAGTTGTTGAATCTATTAATAGTTATGGCTTAAAAGATTATGTAAGCTTAATAGGTTATGTTAATCACCAAAAAGCTATTGAAATTCAACAAAGCGCACAGCTTTTGTTGCTAATTGAGATAAATAGCGAAGAAACTAAAGGTATTATTCCAGGTAAATTATTTGAGTATATGAATGCTAAACGCCCAATTCTGGCTATTGGTCCTGAAAATTGGGATGTTAAGCGTCTTGTTGATGAAACATCATCAGGAACAGTTTTTACTTATAATGATAAACAAAAGCTTAAAGCACAAATTACAACCCATTTTAAAGCCTATTTGAATGGTAAACTGAATGTAAATTCTACTAAAATTAACCAATTTAGTAGAAAGAATTTAACTGAGAAATTATCTAAAGTAATCAAGTAAATAATTTCTAATTATAAGGTTTTCAGATAATTTAACCTTTATAATTTATAGTTTTTCTTTTAAAAATTGTCCTGTTAATGAATGTTTAGATTTAGCAACTTCTTCTGGCGTTCCATAGCAAACTAGCTCACCGCCGTGAACACCACCTTTAGGTCCTAAATCAATTATGTGGTCAGCGCATTTAATTAAATCTAAGTTATGTTCAATCACAATCACCGAATGTCCTTTTTCAATCAGAGCATAAAGCGATTTTAATAATTTATTGATATCGTGAAAATGTAAGCCTGTAGTTGGTTCATCAAAAATAAATAAGCATTTGTCTTTAGTTTGGCCTTTACTTAAAAATGCAGCAAGTTTAATTCGTTGAGCTTCACCACCTGAAAGTGTAGACGAACTTTGCCCAAGCTTAACATAATCTAATCCTACATCTTTTAAAGGCTGTAATTTTTTGACGATTTTATGCTCTTCTTTGTCATCAAAAAAAGTAATAGCTTCTGACACACTTAAGTTCAGAACATCATGAATACTTTTATCATAGAAAGTAACTTCTAAAACTTCATCTTTAAAGCGCTTTCCATGACAGGTTTCGCATTCAAGATGAACATCTGCCATAAATTGCATTTCAATAGTCACTTCACCTTCTCCTTGGCAAGTTTCGCATCTTCCTGCATCAACATTAAAACTGAAATGTTTCGGTTTAAAATTACGTAATTTGGCAAGTTTTTGATTCGCAAATAAGTTACGAATATCATCGTAAGCTTTGATATAAGTTACTGGATTTGAGCGAGATGAACGACCAATCGGGTTTTGATCTACATACTCAACCTGTTTAATATGTTTAAAATTTCCTTCTAATTGATCAAATTGGCCAACCTTTGTCCCATAACCGCCATTGGCTTTAATTAAAGCTGGGTATAGTATATTTTTAACCAAAGTGCTTTTACCACTTCCGGACATTCCAGTGACAAGTGTTAGGCAATCTAAAGGAAATTTAACATCAATATTTTTTAAATTATTAGCTCGAGCACCAATTACTTTTACAAATGATTTAGATTTTTTTCTCTTTTTGGGTACTTCAATCTGTAAAGATTGATTTAAATATTGAGCGGTTAAAGATTTGCTTTTCAAAATCTGCTTGTAAGTTCCTTCAGCAACTACTTGACCACCATTAATTCCAGCTTCTGGACCAATATCTATAATATAATCAGCTGCTTTCATGATATCTTCATCATGTTCAACAACAATTACTGTATTTCCTAAATCGCGTAAGTTTTTAAGTACTTTAATTAATCGGTCGTTATCTTCAGAATGTAGGCCTATCGAAGGCTCATCTAAAATATACATCGAGCCAACTAAACTACTTCCTAAAGAAGTAGCGAGGTTAATACGCTGAGATTCGCCGCCAGAAAGTGTGTTAGATTTACGGTTTAAGGTTAAGTAATCTAAACCAACATCATGTAAAAAAGCTAGACGAGAATTAATTTCTTTTAGTAAACGTTTTCCAACATTTTCTTGATATGAATTAAGCTTTAAATTATTGAAGAATAAACGGACTTCATCTATTGGTAAATCAACTAATTCAGAAATGCTTTTGTCATTAATTTTAACATAATTGGCTTCCGCTTTTAAACGTTTTCCTTCACAGAGTTTACATTTTGTTTTTCCTCGATAGCGTGATAAAAGTACACGATTTTGAATTTTATAGGCTTTAGATTCTACTTTATTGAAAAATTCGTTGATTCCTGTTATATATTGATTTCCATTCCACAAAATATTTTTTTGCTCATCCGTCAACTTAAAATAGGGGCGATGAATAGGAAAGTCGAAATGATTAGCATATTGAACTAACTGATCTTTATACCAACCTAAGGTATCGCCACGCCAAGGTGCAATGGCATTTTCGTAAATACTTAAGCCTGTGTTAGGAATCACCAAATCTTCATCAATATCTATCACATCACCATAACCGTCACACTTTGGGCAAGCTCCAAGAGGATTGTTAAAACTGAACAAATGTTCGTTAGGCTCGGTAAATTGCATGCCATCTAGTTCAAATTTATTATTGAAGGTTTGTTGTTTTCCGGTTTTATAATCTTCTAAAACAACTTCACCTTGACCTTCATAAAATGCATTTTGAACAGCATCGGCTAATCGATTGTAAAAATCGTCTTCATGTTTAACAACAATTCGATCAACCACTAATTCAAATTTCTCATTTTCTTTTAATTGGTCAAAATCAATTTCATCAATGCGTTCAACTTTTTGATGACGTTTTATACGGCTAAAACCTTGCTGTTGTAATATTTTAATTTGTTCAGCTGCGGTTCGATTTTCTTTTAGATGAATTGGCGCTAGGAGCAATAGTCTTTTACCTTCATCAAACGCTTTAACTGCATCGACAACGTCACTTACACGATGTTTTTTTACAATTTGCCCCGAAATTGGTGATACTGTTTGGCCTATTCGAGCATAAAGTAATTTGAGATAGTCATATATTTCTGTAGATGTACCAACAGTTGAGCGTGGATTTGTAGAGTTAACTTTTTGCTCGATAGCAATAGCTGGTGCAATTCCTTTAATATAATCGACTTTAGGCTTATTTAAGCGTCCTAAAAATTGTCTTGCGTAGGCAGATAAGCTTTCTACATAACGTCTTTGGCCTTCAGCATATAGTGTATCAAACGCAAGAGAAGATTTTCCTGAACCTGATAAACCTGTGATAACAACGAGTTTATTTCTAGGAATAGCGACATCAATTCCTTTTAAATTATGAAGTTCAGCACCTTTAATGATTATAAAATCTTTTGGGTCAAGGTCGTCTATGGATTGTTTCATGATCTAAATTAGACTTACAAAGATACATATTCTAAAAGTGCAATTTCAACTGAAAAACATGGTGAATTATGTTAAATAATTTAAGATTCATTGAAGTCTTTTGATTTAATTTATATATTAGCAAACAATTCAAAATCAATTGCCTATAAAATAACACTACTCTAATTTAACTTTATCTAATTTTAGAAACTTGAGTGTTATGGGTAATTTAGAAACAATACCAGAATCAACCTTAGTAAACCAGTATATTGCAGGTGATGAGAAATCTTTAGCCATGTTAATTAATAGACATGAGCAAAAAATTTTTGGTTTCATATACTCAAAGGTAAAAAACAAGGCAATTGCTGAAGATGTATTTCAAGAAACATTTATTAAGGTAATCAAAACATTGAAACGTGGTAAATATAATGAAGAGGGCAAATTTTTGCCTTGGGTAATGCGTATTGCTCATAATTTAGTGATCGATCACTTTAGAAAATCAAATCGTTTACCAAAATTTGATTGTAACGGAGATTTTGAAATTTTTGATGTCATTTCAAATGATGAACTTGATGCTGAGCATCGTTTGGTTAAATCTCAAATTGAAGGTGATTTGCACGAGCTGATAAAAATTTTACCTCAAGATCAATTTGAAGTCCTGCAAATGCGAATTTTTAAAGAAATGAGTTTTAAAGAAATAGCTATGCGTACAGATGTAAGCATAAATACAGCTTTAGGACGCATGCGCTATGCTTTAATTAATCTTCGCAAAGCTGTAGAAGCTAATCAAATTATATTAACAAATTAATACAATAATTTGAAATTAAGTTCGTTATAAGCTTGAATCAAATTCAAATTATGACGAAAAATTACTCTCAAGATTATTTTAACGACTCAGCCGTTGAGTATTTGCGCCCTAAGAGATCTACGGTAAAATTTCTCTTAGATTATTCGAAATCATTAAAAGTGTTTTCAACAAAATTTGGTGATTTTGAATCGATTCAGAATTAGCCTGAAATCTTAATAAACATTAGTGTTTTAAGTCCGCTTCTTGCGGACTTTTTTTTGGTAATCATTAATAACAGACTTTCTACCAATTGTTTTTGTAATGATATCTTGATCTAAATTCCAACCTCTTGCAGGCGAATAGTCACGACCATACCAAATAATTTGTAAGTGCAAATCATTCCAGAGTTCCCTAGGAAATAATCGTTTAGCATCTCGTTCGGTCTGTACTACATTTTTGCCTGTGCTCAATCCCCAACGATACATAAGTCTATGAATATGCGTATCTACAGGAAAAGTTGGTATACCAAAAGCCTGTGCTAAAACAACGCTAGCTGTTTTATGTCCGACAGCTGGGAGCTCTTCTAAATCTTCGAAATTTTGCGGTACTAAACCTTGATGCTTATCAATTAAAATTTGAGATAAACCATGAATTCCTTTAGATTTCATTGGTGATAAACCAACTGGTTTTATAATTTCTCTTATTTCTTCAATAGAAAGCTTAACCATGTCATAAGGATTATCAGCTTTAGCAAAAAGTATTGGCGTGATTTGATTAACCTTAACATCTGTGCTTTGGGCCGATAATAAAACTGCAATTAATAGAGTATAAGGATCTTTATGATCCAAAGGAACAGGTATGCTTGGATATAATTTCTTTAACGTATTTATAACGAAATCTACTTTTTCTGTTTTTTTCATTTATTGTAATTTTAAACAAAAATAAGCATATGACAACATTAAAAGTAGGCGATCAAGCCCCAAATTTTTCAGCAGAAGACCAAGATGGGAATTTACATCAACTCAGTGATTATAAAGGTCATAAATTAGTGGTGTTTTTTTACCCTAAAGCAAGTACACCAGGTTGTACTGCCGAAGCTTGTAATTTAAGAGATCATTGGCAAAGCTTTAAAAATGAGGGTTATAAAATTTTAGGAGTTAGTGCTGATTCTAAAAAACGACAACAAAATTTTAAAAACAAATACGAGCTACCATTTCCATTATTAGCCGATGAAGATAAATCAGTTATTGAAGCTTTTGGTGTTTGGGGACCGAAAAAGTTTATGGGAAAAGAGTATGATGGCATTCATAGAACAACCTTTGTAATTGATGAAGATGGTAAGCTTAAAGACGTTATTACCAAAGTAAAAACCAAAGCTCACGCTGAGCAAATTCTGTAGGTATATAATATCTTAAAAAGCCTAAAGTTTAAAATTTGTTTAAACTTTAGGCTTTTATACATCATTATAAATTTAATCGTCCTGTAATTCGGCATACAAAACAATAGCATTTTTTAGCTGATTAGCAAGTGATTGATTGCCATCGCTATCGACTGGATTAATTTCAATTGTTCCATTATTATTACCATCAACAGCACTGCTTAAATCAACTGAATTGAATACAGCATTTAAATCAAAATTAAAGACAATTGAAGCATTATTAGTATTATCTATCACTAGATTTTGTCCAGCATCTTCATAATCAACTTCAAAATCTTCATCGAAAGTATGATAAAATTCAAAGTTTGAACCATCAATTGTGCCTGTTACTAAAATAGATTTTTGATAAAGCGGACTAGCACTATTTAAGCTTCGGTTCATTTCAAATTCTACTTCTTCGTAGGTTCCTAAAGGAATGTCTACATCAACTACAGTAACGGCATCGCTACTTAAATCTAATTCAAATGGACCAACTAGATTAACTTCATCATCATCGCCCCAATCGTTATCGTCGTCGTCTTCATAACTTGCCCCATTACAAGGATCATCATCTTGTTCGGTAGCATAGACAGAAAAATCTGCTCTAAAGTAAATCTCTAAACCAGAGTTTAACTCAACTTCATATTTATAAGGGGCATCATTGTCGTCTTCCATTTCAGCTTTACAAAATGCATCATTTGGATAGTTAGTCGTTAAATAGTTTTGTATTTCAATTGGTAAATCTTCAAAACTTAAATTAATATCTTCGTCACTTTTTGCTACTTGCATTATCGGTTTACCGCTATTAGCATATTCAAATTCGATATTGCTAATATTGATTAAAAAGCTATTAACTTCAACAGTTGTGTTTGCTTTAGCTAAACGACCGCTAGTTGTATTTAAACTTGCTTTGGCTTTAATGCTTAAATTTGTAGTTGCAACAGGAGTAGAGCTTGAGTTGTCATCATCACTACAACTCGACATAACAAACATGATGCTAAGTACACTTAAGATTGATGTTTTAAATTTCATGATTCTATTATTTTATTTGGTTTCTGTTAATAAAACACTATAATATTAGATTACCCTAACAAATATCAATAAAAAAAATCATTTTTATAAAAAATTTTTTAATTTGAACTCAAAAGTTTGCATTATTGGTGGTGGTTTAGCAGGACTTACGGCAGCAATACACTTAAGTCTTGATGGCTTTGAAGTAGTTGTAGTTGAAAAAAATGAATATCCACAACACAAAGTCTGTGGCGAATATGTTTCTAATGAAGTAAAAACATATTTATCAAGTTTAGGGCTAATAAAATTCTTAAAGCAAACACAGGATATCAATACACTTAAGTTATCTAATGTTAATGGTCAACTTTTTTCAGCTCAATTACCGCTTGGTGGTTTTGGTGTGAGCCGTTTTGCAATGGATCATGCTTTATTTAAGCATGCTAAAGAAATTGGTGTTAAAGTCATTAAAGCTAAAGTAACACATTTCGAGTCTACTCATTCAGGCTTTAAAACCTACTTTATGGATTCTTGTTTAAACTCAAAATTTTTGTTGTTAGCTTATGGAAAACGGTCTAATCTCGATAAAAAATTACATCGAAGTTTTATCCAGAAAAAAAGCCAATGGATTGGTGTAAAAGCGCATTATAATTTAGATGAATTCCCAGCTAATGAAGTCCAACTTCATAATTTTGATGGTGGCTATTGTGGTTTATCAAAAACAGAATCGCATGCAATTAATTGTTGTTATTTAGTTTCAGCTGAAGTGTTTAAACACTATAAATCCATAGATGATTTTAATAAAAAGGTGCTCAGAAATAATCAGCATCTTAATCATTTTTTTGAGAAAGCTAATTCTATATTTGAATCTCCACTTGCTATTGCTCAAGTCTCCTTTGCAAAAAAGTCAAATTCAAATTCTAATGCTTTAATGTTAGGGGATGCAGCAGGCTTAATTCATCCTTTATGCGGCAACGGCATGGCAATGGCCATACATTCAGCTAAAATTGCCGCTGAAGCGATTAAATTGGTTGACCAAAATTCTCTTCAGATGAGTCAATTATCAACATATTACAAACAACAATGGCAATCATCGTTTAAAAAACGCTTATTTTATGGGCGTATTTTTCAGAAAATTTTATTAAATCAAAGGTTAACCAGCTTGGGATTAAATTTACTTCAGCCATTACCGTTTTTATTACCAAAACTTGTTCGTTTAACTCATGGTCAACCTATTCCAGCTTATGATTAGTACAAATAAACGTTCATCTCAAGCAGAAATTATGGATACATTCGACTTTAAAGGACAAGATTTAGTCAATGTACTTCAACATATTGATCAAATTAATTCAAGTTTAGGCGGCCATCGTGTAACGATAAATGGTGTCAAGCAGTTACTAAAAAAATCAAAAAAAGAGGTAATCACAATTGCTGATATTGGCTGTGGAAGTGGCGCAAGTTTAAGAGCCATTGCAAAATGGGCTGAAAAGCAAAAATTTCAAGTAAAATTGATTGGTATTGATGCCAATCCGTATATTATTGAAGTAGCTAAATCATTAACTTCAACTAAGTTTAATATTTCTTATCTATGTTTAGACGTGTTTTCAGCAGAGTTCAAAGCTTTAGAGTTTGATATTGTTTGCTCAAGTCTCACTTTTCACCATTTTAAAGATCAGTCGATTATACAATTGCTTCAACAACTAGAAGCGCAAGTTAAATTAGGAATAATCATTAATGATTTACACCGCCATAAATTAGCTTATCGCTTATTTCAATTATATAGTATTTTCTTTGTCAGATCTCAAATAGCAAAAAAAGATGGATTAATTTCGATCTTAAGAGGTTTTAAATCAAAGGATTTTAAGTATTTTTCAAAACAATTGAATAATGCAACTCAATTGAAATGGTTCTGGGCATTTCGTTATCAATTTTTAATACAAATTCATGGTTAAAATTACGCAAGTTTCTACTCAACTCCCAAAATATACTAGTTCTACTGCTGAAGTAATTCCGTATATTGAAGATTGGTTAGAGCATCAAGATGAACGATTTAAACGTAAAGTTATCAAGATCTTTGAAGGTGCTGCTGTAGATCGTCGTTATGCTATTATGCCACCAAATCAGGTATTTACACCAACGAGCTTTGAAGAAAAAAATAAAATTTATCAAACTGAAGCTAAACAACTTGGTCATCAAGTTTTAGAAAAAGCACTCTTAAAATCGAATTGGGATCCTAAAAGTTTAGATTATATTATTACGGTAAGCTGTACAGGAATTATGATTCCTTCATTAGATGCTTTCCTTATAAATAGTCTTGGTTTAAGGCAAGATATTGTGCGCTTGCCTGTTACCGAAATGGGTTGTGTTGCGGGAGTTTCCGGTATTATTTACGCTAAACAGTTTTTAGAGAATCAACCCAATAAAAGGGCTGCTGTAATTGCTGTTGAAGCACCAACAGCAACTTTGCAACATTCAGATTTTAGTATGGCAAATATGGTAAGTGCCGCCATTTTCGGCGATGGTGCAGCTTGTGTACTTATGAGCTCAGAAGAGCAGGCAAGTGGTCCTCAAATTTGCGATGAGCAGATGTACCATTTTTACGATCAAACGCACATGATGGGTTTCGATTTAACAAACAATGGCTTGAAAATGATTCTTGATATTGCCGTTCCTGATACTATTGCAACACATTTTCCGGAAATTATTCATCCTTTTTTAAAGCGTAATAATTTATCGATTGAATTAATAGAACATCTCATATTTCATCCTGGCGGAAAGAAAATTATTCTAACTGTCGAAGATTTATTTAAAGATTTGGGCAAGAACATTAATGCAACAAAATCGGTGCTTAAAAATTACGGTAACATGAGTAGTGCTACTGTTTTATTTGTTTTAGCGCAAATCATGCAAGATTCGCCAAAAAAAGATGATTACGGCTTAATGTTAAGCTTTGGACCAGGATTTACAGCACAACGACTTTTATTAAAATTTTAATATGAAACCAACAGCGTTAATTATTGGCGGTAGCCAAGGTTTGGGGTATGCAAGTGCTAAAGAATTAGCTCTACGTGGATTTAATTTGATTATTATACATCGAGATTCTAGAGCTTTAAATGAAGAAATCACTGAAAAGTTTGATGATTTACGCTCACTTTCAGTTGAAGTAACTAGCCATAATTTTGATGCTACACGCACCGATAAAATAGATACATTCATAAATCAAATTCAGCCAGATTTGCAATTCGATTTAGTCTTACATTCAATTGCAAAAGGTAATTTAAAAAATGTTGTTGGCGAAGATGCACTTACTACAAATGATTTCCAGACAACCTTGCAATCTATGGCTATCAGTTTTTATAGCTGGGCAAATCGACTTGTACATCATCAAAAAATGAAAAATCCAAGTCAATTTATAGCCTTCACTAGTGAAGGAAACTCTAAAGTTATTCCACAATATGGCGCTGTTTCAGCAGCAAAAACGGCTTTAGAAAGCATCATGAAACAACTTGCCGTAGAACTTGCACCAAAAGGTATCAGAGCTAATTGTATTCAAGCAGGTTTGGTTGACACAAAAGCTTTGCAGCATTTCCCAGCATACAAGCAACTTAAGTCTTACACCATAAAACGTAATCCTTATAAACGCCTAACAACAACAGAAGATGTCGCAAATGTGGTTGGTTTGTTAAGTGATTCAGCTGCACGCTGGATAAACGGTAGCATTATAAAAGTTGATGGTGGTGAAAGTTTAGTTTAAATTAAAATGTATGCAGAAGTATCAATCTATTTTAGATCAATTACCCTACCAACATCCCTTTTTGTTTGTTGATGAAATTATTGAGGTTGATTTAAACTCAATAAAAGGTTCTTACTTTTTTCATCGTCAACACCAATTTTACAAAGGTCACTTTAAAGACTTTCCTATTACACCAGGTGTTATTTTAACTGAATGTGCAGCACAAATAGGCTTGGTCTGTTTTGGGATTTTTCTTTTAAAAACAGAAGGTAAATCAACTAAAAATTTGAACTGCGTAATGACTTCAACTGAAATTGAATTTTTAAAACCTGTTTTTCCTAATGAAACTGTTAGAGTAGAAGCTGAAAAAGAATACTTTAGATTTAACAAATTAAAATCTTCCGTAAAATTATATAATACGGTTGGTGAACTTGTTTTAAAGGGCGAAATTAGTGGAATGATTTCAACTGAAACACATGAATAATCGCGTTGTTATAACAGGTTTAGGTGTTGTAGCACCGAATGCAATTGGCAAAAAAAGTTTTTTACAAGCATTAAAAAATCAAATCAATGGTATTACTTTTCATCAAGACTTAGCCAATAAATCTTTTAGTTGTCAAGTTGCTGGAACGCCACAAGTTAATAGCAATCTATTAAACCATTACTTCACGGCCTTAGAACAAAAAGGATTATTGGCAAGTGGACTTATTTATGGTGGAATTGCCGGACAAGAAGCGTGGCTTGATGCTGGTTTAGAAATTAATAAATCTACAGATTATGATACAGGCGTTATTTTTGGCACAGGAATTTTAGGTGTTGAAAAGTTAAAAGAAGCTTTTAATCAAATTGAAAATCAAAAGGTTAGAAGGCTTGGCAGCACGAGTGTTTTACAAACCATGGCAAGTGGTGTTTCTGCATTTTTAGGCGGTAAATTAGGTTGTGGAAATTGGGTAACATCTAACTCATCGGCATGTACAACAGGTACTGAAGCCTTTTTGATGGGGTACGAACATCTTAAGCTCAATAAAGCTAAACGAATGCTTGTTGGCAGTAGTAGTGACTCTGGCGCTTTAGTTTGGGGTGGATTTGAAGCTTTGAGAATTTTACCTTATCAGTTTAATCAACATCCAGAAGAAGCCTCAAGACCAATGAGTAAAAACGCACAAGGTTTTGTGCCAAGTAGTGGCGCTGGTGCTTTAGTTTTAGAAACCTTAGACTCAGCTCTAGAAAGACAAGCGCCAATTTATGCAGAGGTTTGTGGAGGTGCTATTAATTCTGGCGGTCAGCGTCAAGGTGGTAGCATGACAGCACCAAACTCTGAAGCTGTTCAAAAATGTATTTTGCAATCGTTAAGTAACGCTAAAGTTAATGCTGCTGAAATTGACACAATAAATGGTCATTTAACAGGTACGGCAATGGATGCTGTTGAAATTAATAATTGGCATTCAGCTCTAAATTTAAATGACGAAAAATTTCCATTAATAAACTCATTAAAAAGTCATATTGGCCACGCATTAGCAGCTGCAGGAAGTTTAGAGTTGGTAGCTTCAGTTTTGCAAGTTAAGCATCAATTTGTGTTTGGAAACCGAAATTTACAACCTATTCATCCAGACATACTAAACCAAATTTCAAAAAAATCGATTCCTAATCAATCTCAATCTACTTCAATTAAATACCTTATAAAAGCAAGTTTTGGTTTTGGAGATGTTAATGCGTGTACTGTTTTAAAACAATTTAAAAATGAATAAAATAAAACGAAAATATTGGACGTTTGGAGCCTTAGGCACATTATTACTAGGTTTTGGTCTTTGCGCTTTATTAGAAAGTGCCTTTTTAAAGCACAATCCTGAAATACCAACTTGGCAATGGATTGTTGCTGGGACTTTATCATTAATCATTATTATGGCTGGAATAAATTTTTTATTTGCTAGTTTCGAAAATAAATTAAAACTTAATAGGAATGACTAAAGATAACATTATTCAAAAATTAAAGCATATTGTCGAGCCTTATGTAAATCATACTGAAAATTTTAAAAACTTATCTGAAACATCAGACTTTATAAAGGATTTAGAAATTAATTCGGCTAATTTAGTAGATGTTATTCTAGATATTGAAGATGAATTTAACATCAGAATCGAGAATGATGATATGGAACAAATGCTTAATGTTGAAAAAAGCGTTGAAGTTATTCAACAAAAGTTGAAGTAATTATGCTCGGCAACGATATTGTAGATTTAACAGAAGCCAAAAAACAATCGAATATTTTTAGATCGCGTTATTTTGATAAAACACTAACAGCTTCAGAACAATACATCGTTCAACAGTCCGTAAATCCAGAATTGTGTTTTTGGACAATTTGGACTTGTAAAGAAGCAGTTTATAAGTCTGCCCAACGTGAATTTTGTTTTAAAGCTTTTTATAATCCACTTCAATTTCAAACGCATTTTTTAACAGAAGATAAAGCTAAGATTTGTTTCAATAAAAAAGTATATGACATTGATATAAAGTTAAATAGTAATTTTATATATAGTTATACTTCAAATAATTTTAAAACTGATTATCATATTCAACCAACACAATCTTTAACCTTAAAAAAAATCTCAAATAATTTTAATCAACCTGTTTCATTAAAAAAAAATGAGATTGGTTTACCTTATTTAGAATTCTATTCTCATCAAAAAATTTGTTCTGTAACACATCATGGCTCATTTTTTGCGCTTCAATATATGTGTTAAAATTAAATTTATTAGGCTCATAAATAGCTGAAAACAAATACATTTGTATTATGAATAATATAATTTACATCTTATTATTGGTTAGTTTTCTGGGTTATGCACAAGATAAAGACTTGCCTCAATCAAGTACAAAATCTAAAGGTGCAGTTTTTACTAAAGCTAAGGTTTCTAGTGGTAATAATTTATTAGGTATACCAAACCGACCAAAAGTTAAAAATTTATTTGCAGAGCCTGAAAAAGGAATCAATTTTAAACCTAAAGAGAAATTTACAAATCCGAGTGATTTATATACCAAAAAACTAAATGCCAAGCCTGAAGACGAAAATAACAAAATGAAAGAAGAGTTTGGCAATGACATGTATTTAGGTGATTTTGTGACTACATCAGATAAAATTGTTTTTTTATGTCGAGACCACATGATGTTTGATGGCGATCGTGTACAAGTTCGCTTAAATGGTAAAATTTTAATTCAAAATTTACTGCTTGAAAACGCTTATAAAGAAATTACAATTCCGCTAGAAGTTGGCTTTAATAAAATAGAGTTTGTAGCTTTAAATCAAGGAGAATCTGGACCTAATACAGCTGAGTTAAAGGCTATTGATAATGGTACCTTAATTACTAGAAATATATGGAATCTATTAACTGGTGTTAAGGCATCTACAGTTGTAGTAAGAAATTAATTATTTTTTCTTTTTATTGAAATAGGCGAGTGCTATTCTAATCTTACCATATTCAATTTTCTCATTTAAGGCTTCATATATTGGTTTTAGTTTACTGTCATCATCCAGTTTTTTTAAGACTAGATTAATTTCTTCTAATTCAGTTTTAGTTACATAATCTTCAATAAAAGTCAACTTTCCTTCACTAAAAAGTTTTGCGATATGAGAATTTATTGTTGTTGTTTTGAGCTTTCGCTCATCAGCAATTTCTTCAACAGTTTTACCTTGATTTATTAATTTTAAAGTGAGTCGATAAGTTTCGGATTTAGTTTTAGAAGGTTTTCGTTTTTTCTTCAAGAATTTAAGAATTACTTCTAAAAATTCATCTGCAAATCGCTCTGCTTTACGTTGAGTAACTCCGCTAATAGCCATGAAATCTGATAAAGTCGTTGGTCGTTGAATTTCCATTTCTTTTAAGCTGGCATCGTTAAAAACCAAATAAGGCGGAATATCTTCTTCAGAAGCAATTTCAAGACGAAGTTGTCTTAATTGTTCAAATAGGGTAGAAGCTTTAGGTTTAGATTTTACATTTACAGTTGAAGGAATTTTTTTAGATTTTACTTCGGGTTTTGTTAGTTTTACATAGTAATCTTCAAAAAGCACTTTTTTTGAAACCGCATTTAATTTTAAGCGATTATGATCATGAAATGCTAAATCTATTAGTCCTAAGTTTAGCATTTCTAAAATATAATGTTGCCAATCTCTCCATGAAATAGATTTACCAACACCGTAAGTTTTGAGTTTATGGTAATTATTTTGTAAAATATTTTGATTTTGTGCGCCACGTAAAATATCTATAATTGTACCAATAGGTTCTTGTTCTTTAACACGAGCAATAGCTGAAATTGCTTTTTTAGCATGTACACGACCATCAAAAAAGCGAGGCGGATTTAAACAAACATCACACTGGCCGCAATCCTCACTTAAATGTTCACCAAAATAAGCTAACAATATTTTTCTTCGACAAGATTTTGCTTCAGCAAATTGCTTTATACGTTCGAGCTTTGCTAATTGCACTTCTTGATTAGCTGCGCCATCAATAAAATTGCGATATTGAATTACATCAGCATACGAATGAAACATTAAAGCATGTGCTGGTAAGCCATCGCGTCCAGAACGACCAATTTCTTGGTAATAACCTTCAACATTTTTAGGCATGTTATAATGAATTACCCAGCGCACATTTGATTTGTCGATTCCCATACCAAATGCAATAGTAGCGCATATAATTTGGGTTTTATCAAACACAAAATCTTCTTGAATTTTTATACGATCTTCATGTGATAGACCAGCATGATACGCTTTAGCATTAATATTTTTTAATTGAAATTTTTGTGCTAATTTTTCAGTATTTTTTCGTCTTAGGCAATAAATAATACCACAACTTTCAGGTTGTTTTTCAATAAAATGAAGGATTTGCTCAAACCTTTTATTGGCTGATTTAACTTCTAAAAAAATATTTTCACGATTAAAAGAACTTACAAATTTTTGAGCGTGAGAAATATTGAGCTGATTTAAAATATCTTGCTGTGTGGCTTTATCGGCCGTGGCTGTTAAAGCTATAACAGGAACTTCAGGAAGCGAACGTTTTAAAAAGCCTAAATTTTTGTAGGATGGCCTAAAATCGTGACCCCAAGCAGAAATACAATGCGCTTCATCAACTGCAATACAGCTTATATAACTTGGTTGTAATATTTGCTGTAAATACGATAAACTTTCTGGCGCAGTATAAACTAAATCTAGCTCTTTGTTATAAATTTTATTAATAACTTCAGCTTGATACGTTGTGGTTTGAGAACTGTTGTATACTTCTGCTTTTATACCATTAGCCTTTAAGTCATCAACTTGATCCTTCATCAAAGCAATTAAAGGAGATATAACAAGAGTTACACCTTCAAAACTCAAAGCAGGCAATTGAAAACAAAGCGATTTTCCGCCACCAGTTGGCATAATAACTAAACAATCATTTCCTGATAAAACAGTATTAATGATCGCTTCTTGTTGCGATCTAAAACTGTCATATCCAAAATAATGTTTAAGATGATTTATAAGAGTATTGTCAGGCATAATAAAATGTTAGTGATTGCAAAATACGGTATCATAATTAAAAAAATCGCTATTAAAAGTGATATATTTGTGTCGCTTATGATTTCTAAGAAAACCAAATACGCCATAAACGCTCTAGTTTACCTTGCAAAGCAAGATGAGCGACAACCAACACGAATTAGTGATGTTTCAAAAGCTCAAAACATACCTCAAAAATTTTTAGAAGCCATTTTACTTGATTTAAAAAAGTCAGGTATATTAGCTAGTAAGAAAGGAAAAGGTGGTGGCTACTATTTACTTCAATCCCCAGAAGAAGTTAATTTAGCTGATGTTATGCGATTATTTGATGGACCAATAGCTTTTTTGCCATGCGTGACATATAAATATTACGAGCGTTGTGAAGAATGTAAAGATGAAGAAACTTGTGGTATTAGAGATGTTTTTTTACAAGTTAGAAACAAAACCGTTGAACTTTTAAAAGACGCTAACTTAGCTGAAATTATGCAGCGTGAAAATAGGCTAAAAAAAATACTTTAATTTTTTCTACATAAAGTCTATAAATTTAATAGACTAATTATATTTGTGGTCAATTTTAATTAAATATGACTACAGCAGCAATTATCACTTTAGTTATTATAGGCTTAGCAGTCGTTTTATTTATAACTGAAATTATCTCGGTTGATTTAATTGCGATTTTAATCATGCTTGCTTTAGTTTTTAGTGGTGTTTTAACTCCAGAAGAAGGTATTTTAGGATTTAGCAATAAAGCCACAATTACAGTAGCATTTATGTTTGTAATTAGTGCAGCATTGTTAAAAACAGGTGCTTTACAGTATTTAGCTCATCGATTATCTAAAATATTTAGATACCAATTTGATGTAGGAATGCTATTAATGATGTTACTCATTGCTATTATTTCAGCTTTTGTTAATAATACACCAGTAGTTGCTGTTTTTATACCAGTTGTTATTCAAATTGCGCATGAATCTGGCCAAAGTCCTTCTAAAATGCTGATTCCACTTTCTTTTGCTTCTATATTTGGAGGAATGTGTACTTTAATAGGTACATCAACCAATATTTTAGTTAGTGGTATTTCAAAACAAGAAATAAGTCTAGAGATAGGTATTTTTGAAATGACACCAGTAGCCTTAGGCTTAGTAGTTGTTGGTGTTATTTACATGCGATTTATCGGGATTAAATTACTACCTAACCGAAGAAGTGATAAAAATTTAAGCGAAAAATTTAATTTAAATAAATACTTAACTGATGTTGAGTTACTGGAAGATTCAACTTCAGTAGGTCAACGGATTATGGATTCAGACTTAGTTAAAGATTTTGATATGGATATTATTGAAGTCAGTCGTGGTGAAACTAAATTTAATCTTCCCCAAGGCGACTTCATACTAAAATCAAAAGATATCTTAAAAGTACGCTGTAACGTCGATAAAATTAAGTCTTTAAAGGATAAAACTAAATCAATTAAATTATCTCCTATAAAAATAGGTGATGATACTTTAAAAGAAACTGAATCGGCTTTAATTGAAATGGTAATCACATCAGCAAGTAACATACATGGTAAGACTTTAAAAGAAATAGACTTTAGGCGAAAATATCGTGCAACTCCATTAGGTATTAAACACCGTGAAAACATTAAACATGACAATTTATACGATACTAAATTATTGTCTGGTGATGTAATTTTAGCTGAAGTTAAAACGCATTACATTAAAGAATTAAAACGTATTGAAGCTGAAGATGATGCCCCTTTTGTGCTTTTATCTGAAGACCATATTACAGATTTTAATCAAACTAAATTTTACACTGTTAGCAGTCTAATTTTGTTAATGATTATTATTGCAAGTACCGGTTTTGTTGATATCATGATTGGCGCCATAAGTATTGTAACCTTACTGGTTTTGCTGAAGTTTTTAAGTATGAAAGAACTTTACAAAGCTATTAACTGGAAAATTGTATTTCTCCTTGCTGGCGCTATTAGCTTAGGTACAGCAATGCATAAAACAGGTTTAGACTTAAATATCGCAAATTTTTTGACAGACAATTTGGGTCATTTAGGTCCAATAGCCTTGATTTCTGGTCTTTACTTAAGCACATCATTATTAACTGAATTAATGTCTAATAACGCCTCAGCAGCTTTAATGGCTCCGATTGCCATAGCTACGGCTAATATTAGTGATTATCAAGTTATGCCTTTTCTCGTTGCTATTATGTTAGCAGCTTCCGGCACTTTTATGACGCCTATTGGCTACCAAACTAACACTATGGTTTACAGTGCTGGACAGTATAAGTTTATAGATTTTTTTAAAGTAGGTATAGGTCTCAATTTGTTATTTTGGCTTGTGGCTAGTTTTTTAATTCCTTTGTTTTACGGCATGATTTAAACTAAAACATTAGATTACCTACTATAACAGTTGTACAAGTTCCAAAGATTGAAATATTGTTAGCATTAACCTGAGCAGTAATCGTGTTTTTCCTGCCAGAAACTTGCTGAGAGATGAGTTCTCTTTTGTTTAAAATAGAGCTCCAGTAAGGTATTAAAGCACATTGAGCTGAACCTGTAACAGGATCTTCAAGTATACCTAAATCAGGAACAAAACATCGGTAAACAAAGTCTTTTTCTGAATTAGATTTAGCTGTTATAATTAATTGTCCATAAGCATTTGATGTTAAAGTTTCAGCATTAACATGTAAATTTTGTAAAGCAAATTCATTTTCACAGACTGCCATTTTCCAGTTGTTGTCACATGCGTAAAGTTCGGTTATAGGCAAATCTAAAATTTCAGATATTTTTGTATTATTTGGGAGTTGTTGCAAGCTATAGAGAGGAAATTTTAATTTAACCAACTTGTTTTTAGGATTGTAATCAACTTGAAATTGTAAATCCATAGTATTAAAAATAAGTTGATTTGCTTTTAAATTTAATTTATTAAACAATACAAAGGCTGCTGAAAGTGTTGCATGACCACAAAGTGGCACTTCACAAGTAGGAGTGAAGAATCTGATTTTATATTTGTGATTACTTAATTTTTGAACAAAAACTGTTTCAGACAGATTAATTTCGCGGGCTATTTTTTGTAATATCTCATCATTTGGCCAACTTTTATCTATTAAAATAACACCAGCTGGATTGCCTTCAAATGCAGAACTTGTAAAAGCATCAATTTGATAAAATTTATAACTTGTCATTTGTGCTATACTAATTTTTAGTTCAAACTAAAGTGAAACTAAATTTGAATTATTTTTTTAAAAAAAAGATGTTTTTAATATTTTTAACAAAAATTTGGTTATGGGATTTTTTGAAAAAATTTTTAAAAACGAAAACAATCAAATGCTTGATCACTCTTTTGAAAATTTAAATCAAGAAAAGAATGTTGAGCATTTACTTGAAGAATCTAAAAAAAACTTTGTCTTTATTTTTAAGCATTCGCCTAGATGTGGTATTAGTAATATGGTTTTGAATCAATTTAAGCAACAAATTCCTAGTAAAACGAATGCTAAATTTTATTTGTTGAATGTTATACAAAATAGGGATTTGTCATCTCAATTGGCAAAAGATTTAAATGTTGTTCACGAATCACCACAGCTTATTATTCTTAAAGATGAGAAGGTTTTAAGTGAAAGTTCTCATAGTGCTATAAATCGTATTAATTTAGATGAGTTTGAATCATAAAAAAACCATCTTGACAAAGATGGTTTTTAAGAATATTAAAATCGTTTATTTTACGATTAGCTTTGTATTGTAAGTATTTTCATTTGCCGAGATTTCGATAAAATAAACACCAGATTTTAAACCTTTAGATGAGATTTTATTGTTAGATTTTATATCTTCTGATATTAACTTTTGCCCTAAATTATTATAAACTTTAATTTTAGCTTCGTTAACAAAACTTGGTAAAGAAACTCTAAAATACTCATTGACAACTGGATTAGGATATAATTTTACGTTGTCAGAATTTAAAACTTCATTACTACTTAATGTAGTTTGATTAAATCTAATATTAAATCGTGAGCTTGATGTTGATGCAGATATATTTGTATCAACATTAAAATTAACTTGGTTTATAGTGTTGTTTTGTAACTGATATTCTATCCCAGTATAATTATCAATCAAAAAGGCATTATGAGAGTTTAATTGTGTTACTTCAATATTAAATTTATACTCTCCAGTTGTATAATTACCAATCCAAAACCCTAAGAGTTCGTCTTCAGATGGATAATTACGCTTATCAATTGATAAATAATTTTGATTGTTATTAATACCGATGGTTGTTCCAGAATTCCAAAATTTAAGAGCATCTTCTTCAGTTACTGCAGAACTATGCGAACTTTTAAATTCAAATTTAACTCCATCTACAACTTTACTCAATGATTCACTATACAAATTCATACTAATTTTAGCAGTTTCGTTAGGAGTTTGAGTAGTACTGAAAACTTCATTAGTCAACGTATTTAAGTCTTTGTAAGATTCTTTAAAAACTAAAGTTGGGGCAGAAGTGGCATCACTACTAGTTTTCACAAAAACAGCTTGATTGGGCTGTATATATCTGTAATTGTCTTCATTAGAATTATTATCTAAATTACTCGGTGTAATTTCAACAGGAGACTCATTTAAATCAACAACTACGTAACCGCCACGACTTCCTAAATTAGGATTGTAAGCATAATAAAAATTCTTATCAAGATTTGTACCTTCTTGCTTTAATAGTGACTTAAAATCTACTTGAGCTTGATAAGGATTACCAATTAAGCTGTAAGCACCTGGTGATGCACTAATATTATTTGAGACATCTACATTTCCAGAGATTAATTCTCCTGTCATTCTTAAAGTTGTTGGATTACCCAAAGCGTTGTTTGAAGAATAAATATTTGTACTTCTATCACCTCTAATCAATAAACTGTATGCTTTACCAGCAATCAAATTAGTTTGATCTGTATTAGGAATTTGAACCCAATTACTTGTATTAATATCCCAACTAAACATAGAAGGGTTACCAGTTAATGTAGCGTCAAAACCATTGTTACCGCTTTCACTACCTGTAATGTGTGTGCCAAATCCAGGATTACTATTAATATTGTTTTGATAATTATTTGAAGTATTATTTTGACCTTCTTGCCAATTTTCTCTTATTGAAGAGGTTGTGCTTACTGATGATGTAATGTATCTAAAAGCTCTTTTCTGAGCAGGTATATAACGCTCTATCATAACTTCACCAATAACATGAAATGTTGATGGTGCAACTATTGCTGTATTGCCTTCATTAGATTTAAAAGTTAATAAATTAGCTTCAGGCTTTGACAAATCGTAATTTGTAATCAGATTTCCCTGATTTAAATCTAAAACTCCAAATAAATCAATAGAAGAATTATTTAATGACACAGAGTTTGGATTGTTAACAGAAAAGTTTTTTAATTTTAATATTCCAGATAATTCAATAGATTGTAATCTTTCAGTTCCAACAAAATTTAAATTACCATCATTAAATATTAAATCTCCCGAACCTAAAATATCACCACTAAGGCTTAATGTGTAATTCCCATTAGAGTAAAGAACAGCATTTTGGTGTATATTTAAATTAAGTGCTTGTAAGTTACTTGATAAACTTGGGTTGTTAGATGTTTCAGGGATAATAGCATTAACTGATAAAGATGGTAAACCATTAGACCAATTGCTTGGGTTATTAGCATCACTAGAAACTGTACCTTCCCAAACAGTCTCAGGTGTGCTACATTCATTGGCAATGTTAACATTACCAGATAAAACCCATTCATTGTAAGGTTGATCGTAAACCTTATTAAGAGTTAAAGTAGCATTATTGTAGGCATTAACCTCACCACTAGAACCAGCGGTATTTTGTATATTAATATACTTACAACCTTCTGTGTAAGCAGCAATTTCGCCATTATTATAAATTGTTAATTTATTAAAATTAGAATCACTTTCTACAATTAATGAGCTACCACCATTAACTTGAGTATCACCCAATACTGAAACACCGTCATTAAAAGTCACCTCACCTGAATATACGTTTAATTGACCATCAATTGTTGTAAGTGAATTAAAAGTAATGTTAGAGTTATTTTGGTTACTCACAAAATTATTACCGATGTAAGTTTGTCCAGAAATAACATTATTTGACGAATTATTGGTAAAATTTTTTGCAAAATTATTATTACCATTAAGAATAATATCAGTCGAATTTAAAACAAAATTTCCATTCACAATAATATCACCATCTGAATTAAGAAAAAATTGATGACCAAATTCTGTATATTGATTAGCAATTTCAACTGAAGAATTATTACTATTATTTAGCGTACCTCTATTAAAAGCACTCCAAGAATTAATGTTTAATTCTGCTCCAGAATAATTATTCAACATACCACCTGAAAATGAAACCTTAACGTTCATTAAGCCATAGTTATTAATCAAAGTTTGGTTTTTTAATTCAATACTTTGACCATAATTGAAAACACCATAATTAGAAATGGTAAAATTTTTAGAATTTGGCCAATTCAATCCAGCTGAATTAAATGTTACATTTTCACCTATACATAATTCAGTTTTGTTGTCAATATTCTCCCAATTTAGAGTGTAAGTAAAATTACCTTGAAAACAAACTGTTTTGTTATTTGTATTATTAGGGAAAGACTGATTAGCACTAGAGATTATAAAATCGCAGTCACAGTTATTTTGTGCCTTAATCGATAACGACAAAATTCCTATAATTAAAAAAAAGTATAAATTAAACTTCATTTTTATTTTTTTGCAAAAATAATGTTTGTGCCTAGCTTTAAATTCATATAATTGCTACAGGTGAATATAAGTTGCCTAAAAAACAGGTTAAAAAATGTTTTTTATGTTAAAGTTTGTTAACTAAAAGTCTATTATTGATAATCTAAGCTTTTGTGAATCAAATTTTTGATCGGTTGGTATAAACCGAATTCTATCAGTTTTATGTAAACAACAAATTATGGCAAGTGAGTCTAGAATATCATCTTGTTTTAAAACTTTTCTAGGATAATTAGATTTTAAACTTTGAAATATTTCAACGTATTGAAGATTAATTTTAGAAATTAAATTTAAGCGTTCTTCAACACCTTCAATCGTAGACTTTTTACTCAAAACAACATTGCCACTATTTAAATATTTGAAACAAAGTTCAGGATGCACTTCAAAATATTCACAGTTAAATTTTTTTGATAAAATTAATTGGTCGACTTCTTTTATTTTAGAACTAATGTTGTAAGCTTGAATCGATAAGCCTTTGCCTGTAATTTCCTTATTAGTTTGATTGGCTTCACGATAAGCAGACTTATTTAAAGCTTCACGACAAGGTGGAGAAAAAACACTTGAAGTCTTTCCTTTTAGCTTTCGCCGTAAGTTTTGGTCTATGGTTCTGTTAAAATTCGCCGAACTTAGACCTATAGGAATATCAATAAAAACAAATTCTATTTCTGGATGATTTTTTAAAAAATCTTCAAGTTTCTCTGAAACTTCATAAATAAATTTAGCATTTATTTTACCAATAATGCACCAACCACCTTTACAACCATCAACTGTTATAAAATTTACTTTGTCGGTCTTAAAAATCTGTCCATCGTTTAATTTCAAGGCTTATGGTATTAAATTCATTTAAAAATTTTATTTTAGCGGTAATTAATTCATTTTTGAGAAAATATAGACCAATAGAAATCTGAATTACCACGATTTTAACAATGACTAAAGAAACAAAATACACCGAAGATAATATTAAGTCTTTAGACTGGAAAGCGCACATTAGAATGCGTCCAGGTATGTATATTGGTAAACTTGGTGATGGTTCTAGCGCAGATGATGGTATTTATATTTTACTAAAAGAAGTTCTGGATAACTCTATCGATGAATTTGTAATGGGCGCCGGCAAAACTATTGAAGTCTCTATTCAAGGTTCACGTGTCATAGTTCGTGATTATGGTCGAGGCATTCCGCTAGGTAAAGTGGTAGATGTTGTTTCAAAAATGAATACTGGCGGAAAATATGATACAAAAGCCTTTAAAAAATCAGTCGGGCTAAATGGTGTTGGTACAAAAGCAGTAAATGCTTTGTCATCATTTTTCAGGGTCGAATCTACGCGAGATGGTAAATCGGTTTCAGCTGAATTTGAACAAGGTGAACTAACAAATACAGAAGAACTTACTGAAACATCAAGAAGACGCGGAACAAAAGTTAGCTTTATTCCAGATGACACTATTTTTAAAAGCTTCAACTATAGGAAAGAGTACATTGAAAAAATGCTTAAAAATTATGTGTATTTAAATCCTGGTTTAAGCATTGTTTTTAATGGTGAAAAATTTTATTCAGAAGACGGCTTAAAAGATTTACTAAGCGATCGCATTGCTGAAAAAGATCGCTTATTTGATATTATTCACCTTAAAGGAAACGATATTGAAGTAGCACTAACTTTTAGCAAAGCACAATATAGCGAAGAATATCACTCTTTTGTTAATGGTCAACACACTACACAAGGTGGTACTCATCAATCAGCTTTTAGAGAAGCAATTGTTAAAACGGTTCGTGAATTTTATGGTAAAAATTTTGATCCAAGTGATGTAAGAAAATCTATTGTTTCAGCGATTAGTATTAAAGTGATGGAACCAGTGTTTGAAAGTCAAACCAAAACAAAACTTGGTTCTACCGATATGGGTGGAAATTTACCAACAGTAAGAACCTATATTGTAGATTTTGTAAAAACCAAACTCGATAATTACCTTCACAAACATACCGATACAGCAGATAAACTACATCGGAAAATTTTACAAGCAGAGAAAGAACGTAAAGATTTATCAGGCATTCGGAAGTTAGCAAAAGAACGCGCCAAAAAAGCAAGTCTTCATAATAAGAAATTACGTGACTGCCGAATTCATTTAACCGATACGAAAAAAGAAAATTATTTAGACACTACTTTATTCATAACAGAAGGCGACTCGGCTAGTGGAAGCATCACTAAATCACGTAATGTTAATACACAAGCAGTGTTTAGTTTAAAAGGAAAGCCTTTAAATTCATATGGTTTAAGTAAAAAAATTGTTTATGAAAATGAAGAATTTAACTTACTTCAAGCTGCCTTAAATATTGAAGACTCTCTTGAAGATTTACGATACAATAACATTGTAATAGCTACCGATGCCGATGTTGATGGCATGCACATTAGACTTTTAATAATTACCTTTTTTCTTCAGTTTTTCCCTGAACTAATTAAAGAAGGCCATTTATATATTTTACAAACGCCTTTATTTAGGGTTAGAAACAAAAAAGAAACTATTTATTGTTACTCTGAAAATGAACGCAAAGAAGCCATCAAGAAATTAAGTGGTAATCCTGAAATTACACGTTTTAAAGGTTTAGGTGAAATCTCACCCGATGAGTTTGTACATTTTATTGGTGATGATATTCGTTTAGATCCTGTTATGCTAGAAAAGGAGCAAAGCATAGATGATTTATTGAAATTCTATATGGGTAAAAACACACCTGATCGTCAAAATTTTATTATCGATAACCTTAGAGTTGAAATTGATTTACTTGAAGAAATGGCCTATGAGACTAACTAATTATCGAGCCACCAAATTTCTACCTGGAATTTATTTTTTTACAATTGTTCTTGGCATCGTTACCTTTTTTCTGTACCAACTCATGGGTAAACAATTTTTACCTTCAATCAAATATCTTTATGCTTTAGAGTCTCTTGTCGTTATCGCATTAATTTATACCTATATAAACGGGAAATATTTTGAATTTGATAGTGAAGGAGCTTTAATAGGAATCTATACTAGAGGCGTTATATTTTCTGAAGTGATTAATTATCGAGATAAACGCTTCGATTTAAAGCGAGAGCATATCTATAAATACTCAATTTTAAATTTATTTTTCTATAAAAGACTCACACTTTATTACAAGTCATCAACAAGGAAGCAAAAAATAAAAATAAATATTACCTTATTAAGTCCGCGTAAAACAAGATACCTTCGTAAATCTTTATCTAAACTAGTGAGACAAAATTCAAAATCATTATAAATCTAATTTAAATCATGAGTGATGTTCCTGAAATAACCAATAATACTGATTCTATTAAGATTAATGGAATGTATCAAGATTGGTTTTTAGATTATGCCTCTTATGTAATTTTAGAACGTGCAGTACCATCTGTTATTGATGGTTTTAAGCCAGTTCATCGACGCATTTTACATGCAATGAAAGACCTAGATGACGGTCGTTACAATAAAGTAGCTAATATCGTGGGACATACCATGCAATATCATCCACACGGCGATGCCAGCATTTCAGACGCAATAGTACAAATTGGCCAAAAAGATTTATTAATAGACACTCAAGGAAACTGGGGAAATATTTTGACTGGCGATAGTGCAGCAGCTTCTCGATACATAGAAGCACGCTTAACCAAGTTTGCGCTTGAAGTTGTTTTCAATCCAAAAACAACCGAATGGCAACTATCTTATGATGGTAGAAAAAAAGAACCAGTTAATTTACCCGTAAAATTTCCGATGGTGCTTGCCCAAGGTGCAGAAGGGATTGCAGTTGGTTTAAGTACAAAAATTTTGCCTCACAATTTTAATGAACTCATAGACGCTTCAATTAAACATTTAGAAGGTAAAAAATTTAAAATCTATCCAGATTTTCCAACGGCTGGTATCATTGATGTAAGCGGCTATAATGACGGCTTACGTGGCGGTAAGGTAAGAATACGAGCTAAAATCTCAGCAAGAGACAAAAATACACTTGTCATTTCTGAAATTCCCTACAGCACAAACACAACAAGTTTAATCGAGTCAATTTTAAAAGCAAACGACAAAGGAAAAATTAAAATCAAAAAAATTGAAGATAACACATCATCTTCTGTTGAAATACTTGTGCATATTCCATCTACAATCTCACCAGATAAAACCATAGATGCACTTTATGCATTTACCAATTGTGAAGTATCTATTTCTCCTTTAAGTTGTGTAATTATTGAAGATAAACCTCATTTTTTAGGCGTTAGTGAATTATTAAAAATTAGTACAAACCATACTGTAGATTTACTTAAAGCTGAATTAGAAATTAAACTCGCTGAACTCGAAAATCAATGGCACTTTTTATCACTTGAAAAGATTTTTATTGAAAACCGTATTTACAGAGATATAGAAGAAGAAGAGACTTGGGAAGGCGTTATTAAAGCCATCGATCAGGGACTGAAGCCTTTCACAAAGCATTTGAAACGACAAGTCACAGAAGACGATATTACGCGTTTAACTGAAATTAAAATTAAACGTATTTCTAAATTCGATTTAGATAAAGCTCAAAAAAAAATTGAAGCGCTTGAAGGCGAAATAGAACAAGTAAAATACAACTTAGCAAACCTGGTAACATTTGCAATAGACTATTTTAAAAATCTAAAATCAAAATATGGCAAAGGTCGAGAACGCCAATCTGAAATTAGACTATTTGAAGACATAGAGGCTTCTAAAGTGGTAATTAGAAACACTAAACTCTACGTTAATCGCAAAGAAGGATTTATTGGTACTTCACTCAAAAAAGAAGAATACGTTACCGATTGTAGTGATATAGACGACATTATCTGCTTTACCGAAAGCGGTTTAATGATGGTAACAAAAGTAGATACCAAAACCTTCATAGGTAAAAATATTATTTATACCAACATTTTTAAACGGAAAGATAAACGTACAATTTACAACGTAATTTACCGCGACGGAAAAACAGGCCATAATTTTATGAAACGTTTTTCAGTCACTTCAATTACACGTGATCGCGCCTACGACATTACAAAAGGTAAGGCAGGATCTAAAGTGCTTTATTTTAGCGCTAATCCTAATGGAGAAGCTGAAATTGTTAATATACAATTAAGACAAAAAAAAGGACTCAAAAAATTAAAATTCGATCTCGATTTTAAAGACTTAGCTATAAAAGGTCGAGGTGTAAAAGGCAACATTGTTACTAAACTTCCTATCAAGCGTATAGAACTTAAAGAAGAAGGTGTATCTACTTTAAAACCACGTAAAATATGGTTTGATGACACTGTGAGACGTTTGAACACCGATGAACGTGGCGAACTTTTAGGCGCATTTAAAGGTAATGACCGCCTTTTAATAGCTCGCCAAAACGGTATTGTAAAAGCAATTATTCCTGAAATAACAACTCATTTCGAAAATGATATCATTGTACTTGAAAAATGGCAACCTAAAAAACCAATAAGCGTTATTTATTGGGAAGGCGAGAAGCAACGTTACTATCTCAAACGTTTTTTAATTGAACAAACTGACAAAGAGGAACAAGTTATTACAGATCATCCTGATTCTCAATTAGAACTAATTAGCACTGATTATAAGCCTCAAGTTGAAATTGAATTCATAAAACAAAAAGGTAAAGACCGCAAGCCTAATCAAATAATTAATGTTGAAGAGTTTATAGCTATTAAAGGTATAAAAGCACAAGGTAATCAGTTAACATCAGATAAAGTCAAGCAGATTAATGCTTTAGAACCGTTAAAGCCTGAGTTAGATGACACAGAAGATCAAGACGATAATTTAGATGATGCCGAAAATAACTCATCTAATGATTCTCAGGCTAGTTTATTTTAACTCACTTATTTTGGTGACTTGTCCTTGCTGAGTATTAGTTTCTCCTACAATATTGTAAGAAAACTTATAGGTGTCGCCATTAGTGGTTAAAATCCGCATCTGAATAGGCTTTTTTTCAGACCTATTTTTAGGATTTTTTGAAGTCAAAATATATTGGCAGTCGTTCACCCAGCGAATATACGCCGTATCTCGTTTATTTTTATAAAGCTCTATTTCGATGCTATCATTCCTTATAAATTTGGTGGTTTCTAATTCGCCATTAACTAGAGTTTTAAATTCAAATACACCTGTTTTAAATTTGTTACAATTACGTTCAGATTGGTAGCAAGAACTTAACACTACACTTAATAAAACTAAATAAACAACCTTATTCATAGAATTCATTTTATACAAAATTATAAATTGCTAGGTTCAAAAGCGTCAAAAGTACCATCATTATAACAAATTATTACCTTTTTAATCATTTGATCCTTATTTGCTACTTGATTTGAAAAAGCAGAAGATTCGCTTTCATGATTTTGAACCGTTGCACTTTGAGATGGAGTAGTAGTAGAACTTTTGTCTTTTTCAGCTTCCTGCTGTGTTGAAGTTGATGGGAAATTACCTTTTCCATTAAGTAACCAATATAATTCTACATCAGTAAATTCTTTAACAACTTTCATCACAAATTCTAGGCTTGGCTTATTTCTACCTGAGAGAATATGTGAAATTGAAGCACGACCTACATCAATTCGTTCGGCAAAACTTGATGCATTTAGGTCGTAAACTTCCATAATACGTTGTATACGTTTGGAAAAATCAGCGCTGTTTACCATTGTGTAAAGATTTGTTTAATATTGTAAATATGCAAATGTAAACAATAAATTTAAGTTATTAAAAAGTATAAAACAACCGAACTAAGCATTAAACTAATACTTTTATAAAATAATTTATAATACTGATATATAGTATTTTACATACTAAAAAACAATTGTTACGGTTTAGCGAAAGTTTAGCTTGGTTAAATTAAGGTTAAAGGTATTAATTAATTTACAAATGTAAAATCAGGAGTGATTTTTAATGTATACGCATGTAAACATTTCTTTTTTTACTTTTGTAAACATGATAATACCATTTCACTTTTATAGTAATTTACTTAGTAATTATGAACAGTTTAAATGTAGTCAACTTTTTGGTCGGCTTCTTTTTGAAGAGAAAATACATGAACTCAACCACGAATTATCTCATCATTTATCAATAAAGAATGAAGGTAATTCTGTTGAATCAAGAATCATTACTTCTTTTAATTTAGGTGATGGGCCGATCAAGATTTTAGTTTGGTCGCAAATGCATGGTAACGAGTCTACTTCAACCAAGGCTATTTATGATTTCTTAAGCTGGGTTAAATTAAACTTAAATACTTCAAACAAGGTTTTAGTTGAATTACTTCAACAAGTTACCTTAAAAATAATTCCTATTCTAAATCCTGATGGTGCATTTAAATATACTCGATTTAACGCTAATAATGTTGATTTAAATAGAGATGCAAAGCTACAATCACAACCTGAAACTCAGGTTTTATTTTCAATTGTAGAGTCATTTCAACCTCATTTGTGTTTAAACATGCATGGTCAACGAACTATATTTAGTGCTGGTCTAAATCCTGTTCCGGCAACATTATCTTTTTTATCAGCTTCTTCAACTAAAGATCGCAGTGTTAACGAGACAAGACTTAAATCTATGGCTATTATTAATGGAGTGAATGATTTACTTCAGAATTTTCTTCCTGAACAAGTCGGTCGCTACAATGATGCCTTTAATATGAATTGCACAGGCGATTATTTACATTCAACTGGTATTCCGACTGTGTTATTTGAGTCTGGTCATTTTGCTGATGATTATGAGCGTGAAATTGTTAGGAAATATACTTTTTTGAGTCTTTTTAAAGCTTTGGAACTTGGTACTGCTTTTATTGAAAAAGAGACTCATATTGAAGCCTTAGATGATTATAATAAAATTCCAGAAAACCAAGAGTTATTTGTTGATGTAGTTGTTGAAAAAATAAAAGTTGGTGATGTTTTAAAGACCGTCGGGATTAAGTACGAAGAATCATTTGAAGGTGATGACATTGGTTTTAATCCCATTGTGGTTGAAATTGCAGACAAATCAACTTATTATGGTCATACTATAATTGATGCAAGTCAATTATCAAATCACTCAAAATTTAATGACTTACAAGTCGGTGATGAATTTCCTGAACTCAAGATTAACGAAAACGTTTTCGTCAAAAAATTTAAAATTTAATCTAAAAAATCGATTTTTATTACGTTTTATTCATTAATTTTGCTTTTTAATTAATTAATGTTTAAAAATACTCGAAAATGGCGCGATTTAAATTAGATGATACAGATCACCAAATTTTAAATATGTTGATTGAAAATACCAGAACTCCTTTTACTGATATAGCCAAAAAATTAGATATATCAGCTGGTACTGTTCATGTACGAGTGCGAAAAATGGAAGAAGCGAAAATCATTCAAGGTTCTTCTTTAACACTCAATTATAAGTCTTTAGGTTATACATTCATCGCTTATGTTGGTATATTTTTAGAAAAAACTTCACAAACACAATTCGTATTAAATCGTCTTGAAGATATACCTAATATTACAGTTGCTCATGTTACTACTGGAAAATTTAACTTGTTTTGTAAAATAAGAGCTAAAAATACTGAACATGCAAAAAATATAATTTTTAAAATTGATGATATTGATGGTGTAAGCCGAACTGAAACTATGATTTCATTAGAAGAGAGTTTAAATGATAAAACTCGATTAATGCGTTCTATTTTTCAGGAAATGTAAATTTCACTTTTGAAGATAAAAAATAAAAGCCTCGATAAATCGAGGCTTTTTTATTATTAAAATGAATGACAAGCTTAATGTGTCGTCATTTTTTCTTTCTTTTTTTGAAGTTGCCTTCTAAGTTCAGAGCAAGTTTCGCTAATTGCTGCTTCAAAATTTTTAGCACTAGTAGAGGCAAATAAGTTTTGGCCTGGAGCACTTAACTTAATTTCGCATATCATACCTGAATCTGGCTCAGAAGTATTTTCTTTCTTAAAGAATACTTCAGATCTAACAATCCAATCATAGCGATCTTTTAATTTATCTAAATGTTTGTTGGTAAAGGCTTCTAATCGTTCACTTGCAGTGACATGCACATAATTAAAGTTTACGTCCATAGGTTTGTTTTTTAAGGATTAACATTATTCAAATTTAATTAAAACAACTTTGATGATCTATGATATTCATCAGTTCAAAACAAAGTATTTCAATAATCATTCATACCATAAATATAAGCTTTTAGACTAAATTAAACCTTTAAATTTGAATATATTTGATAAAAATAATAGCTTGATAGACTCTTCTTCATTTTCAGAACTTAAGCTTAAAGGTCAAATCTTTTCAGACCGATTACACAAGCACTTGTACGCTACAGATGCATCGGTTTATCGCGAAATTCCTCAAGCGATAGCTTACCCTAAAGACTCTAGTGATGTAATTAAGCTAATAAAATTTGCTAAAGCTAAGTGCACAAATTTGATTTTTAGAACAGCTGGAACTTCATTGGCTGGACAATGCGTTGGAAATGGAATTTTAGTTGATGTAAGTAAATATTTTACCAAAATCTCTAATTTTAACGAAAAGAGAAAAACAGTTACCGTTCAACCTGGCGTTATTCGAGATGACTTGAATGCTTTTTTAAGACCTTATAATTTACAATTTGGACCAAATACTTCAACCTCTAACCGTTGCATGATTGGTGGAATGATAGGTAACAATTCTAGTGGTACAACTTCAATAAAGTACGGTGTTACAAGAGATAAAGTTGAATCTTTAAGTTGTATTTTAGATGATGGTAGTCGTATTCAATTACAACCACTGACCAAAAATCAGTTTCAGGAAAAGTTGAAATTAAATTCACGTGAAGGTGATTTATATCGTAAAATGCATGAACTTTTAAGCGATAAAAGTCTGCAGAAGGCAGTTAAAAATGATTTCCCAAAACCTGAAATTCATAGAAGAAATACAGGTTATGCACTAGATGCATTGCTAGAATCTGAACTTTATTCAGAATCTAATCAACAATTTAATTTAGCTAAGCTTATTTGCGGTAGCGAAGGAACTCTTGCATTTGTTGAGTCTATTACATTAAATCTAGATGCACTTCCACCTGAACATTCGGTGATGGTTGTAGCGCATTTTCAAACAATAACTGATTGTTTAAATGCGGTTAAACCTGTTATGCAACTACCATTATTTACCTGCGAGATGATGGATAAAACTATTCTTGATTGTACAAAATCTAGCTTAAAATATAAAGACTATCGTTTTTTCTTAAATGGTGATCCTCAAGCCATTTTAATGCTTGAGCTTCGCTCTAACACTAAAGAAAGTTTAAAAGATTTAAAACTTAAATTACAAAGAGTTTTAAAAACTGAAACTAATTCTTATTTTGATAGTGTTGTTCATGCAGAAGCTATCTTTAAGGTACTTGAATTAAGAAAAGCAGGTCTAGGTTTATTAGCTAACATTTCAAAAGATACAAAAGCAGTGGCTTGTATTGAAGATACTGCGGTTACTTTAGATGATTTTTCTCAATACATGACAGACTTTGAGTTAATCATGAGAAAATTTAAACAATCGGCTGTTTATTACGCTCATGCAGGTGCCGGTGAACTACATTTACGTCCAAGACTAAATTTGAAAACAACTCAAGGCGTAGCTGACTTTAAGGCGATTACAGCTGAAGTAGCACATTTAGTTAAGTCTTATAAGGGTTCTTTTAGTGGTGAACATGGCGATGGAATTGTTAGGTCTAATTTTATTGAATTATTAGTTGGTAGTAAATGTTATGAAGCGCTAAAAAGTGTAAAAAATATTTTTGATTCAGAACAAATTTTTAATCCAGGTAAAATTATAAACCCAAAGCCTATTGATAAAAACCTAAGATATGAAGCAGGTCGTGTTGAACCAGACCTTGATACAATTTTAGATTTTTCGCCTGAAGGTGGTATTTTAAAAGCCGCCGAAAACTGTAATGGAAGTGGTGATTGCCGAGTGAGTACGCAGGCTAACCAAGCAATGTGTCCAAGCTATCAAGCAACAACTAATGAGAAAGACACTACAAGAGCTCGTGCTAATGCTCTAAGAGAGTTTTTAACTCACCCAAAAAATCCTAAAAATGCATTTAATCAAACTGAACTTAAGCAAGTGTTTGATTTATGCATATCATGCAAAGCTTGTAAAAAAGAATGTCCTAGTAATGTTGATGTCGCTAGTTTTAAGGCTGAGTTTTTGCAGCATTATTATCAAAATAATAGCCGACCCTTAGCAGATTATTTGCTCGCGAATTTATTGCTATTTTATAAATATTTACCACCTAAATTTTACAACTTTATTGTCAACAATAAATATTCTTTATCAATATTAAAGCATATTTCTAAAATACATAACCAAAGGAGTTTACCTAATTTATCTAAACAATCGCTTCAAAAACATATCAAAAACAATTTTAGTCAATTAACATCAGCAAAAACACCACAAAAAACCGTTTATTTTTTTGTAGATGAATTTACTAATTTTTTAGATGCTTCAATTGGTAAAGATGCCATAAACTTACTGAGCAAATTAAACTATAATGTCAAGCTTATTCAAAATATTGAAAGTGGTCGCGCTTTAATTTCAAAAGGATTTTTAAAACGAGCTAAAAAGATAGCTTCTGATAATGTAAAGTTTTTAAGTGAACTTATTTCAGCTGAAACGCCTTTATTAGGAATAGAGCCATCGGCTATACTTAGCTTTAGGGATGAATATTTAAGGTTAAATAATCATGATCAAGCTTCAACTGAGTTAGCTCAACATACTTATTTAATCGAAGAGTTTTTAGCTAATGAATTTAAGCTTGGTAACATCAGTTCATCACAATTTACTTCAGATTCAGTGAGGCTTAAAATTCACACGCATTGCCATCAAAAAGCGCTTTCAAATTCAAAGTTTACCTTTGATGTACTTAACATTCCCGAAAATTATCATCCAACACTTATTACGTCTGGCTGTTGCGGCATGGCTGGAAGTTTTGGATACGAAAAAGAACACTATGAAACTAGTCAATCTATAGGTGAGTTGTTTTTATTTCCAAGTATTCGTAAAACACCGAAAGAGACGATAATTGTTGCTAATGGGACAAGTTGTCGTCATCAAATAAAAGATGCTTTACAACGATCTGCAAAGCATCCTGTAAGTGTTTTATACGAAGCTTTAATCGATTGTTAAGCTAAAGTCAATTAATTCTTGAGAAGATGTACTTGAAATATCGGGTAAGCTTATTTGAGGCAAATCTTCAAATATTAGTTCAGTAATAACATCACTTCTGATTAAGCCTATGTTTGGTGCAAAATAATTGGTAGCTGTAACTACATCTTGCTGTTGCAAAACGGTAACATCAATTAAACCTAAATCAGCTTCAATATTAGCGCTTATAATAATTTCACTTTGATATACATTTTGATAAGTTTCATTATTAACGCTAAGATCACCAATGTTTCCACCATTAATGATGTTAATGCTGTAATTTATATTAACTGGAACACCTTGAATTTCGTGAGTAATCGTGTTTGACTGATTGTAGACTGATGCACCAACTTGAGCAGATTGATTATATATTGTAGCATTATTGAGTTCAAAATTTAAGGAAGGTAATTCTGGTGTGGCTTCAAAATTGTAATTACCTGTAAAAACAAGTTGAGCATTATCATTTGTTTTATATAATTCACCTGAAGTTAAAATTGAAGTTACTAACCCAGGTTGTTCAACATTGGTTTGCGTAAATGAAAAATGATCTTGATTGTTAATTGTTTCAACTCCACTAACTTCTAGGGTTTCTGTTCCTGAGTTTGAATTGTCATCTTGAGTTATAGTATTGTTATAAGTCCATGAATTTCCAACATTAAGGTCAAAATAATTATTTGCTTGAATTGAGTTTTCATCGTCAGACTCACAAGAATAGAATAGGGTAGTTGCCAATAATAAAAGTAATAATTTACGCATATTTTAGATTATTTTAAACTAAAATAGCTAAAATTATTTACTGGCGAAAGTTACAGCAGCTAAAACATCAATTTTTGGTTCTTTTACTTCAACAGATTCTAAACTTAGATTTTGATAATAGACTAAATGCCAGCGACTATAATTATATTCTAATGCTGTGAGATTTTCTATCCAATCACCAGAATTTAGATATAGGCAAGTCCCTTTTTCATTGACTTTTCTTTTAATTTTTGGCTGATGAATATGGCCGCAAATAACGTAGTTAAAACCCTTATCAATTGCTAATTCTGCAGCTACTTTTTCAAAATCATTAATGTACTTAATTGCTTTTTTTACACTATTTTTAATCTTTTTTGAAAGTGAATATTTTTCACGCCCTAAAATTTTTAAGATAAAATTGAGCAAGCGATTTAACAGAATCAGCAAATCGTAACCATAACCACCAAGTTTAGCTAAAAATTTTGCATTTTGAATAGAAACATCAAACACATCTCCATGAAAAAACCAAGCTTTTTTGCCATCAAGGTTTAAGATAAGTTTATCTACCAGTTTTAAATTACCCATTGTAAATTCTGAAAATTTTCTCAATAACTCATCATGATTTCCTGTGATATAATAAACTTCAGTACCATTTGCAGATAAATCAATGATTTTTTTAATGACATTTAAATGAGATTTAGGAAAATATTGTTTTCTAAATTGCCAAATATCAATAATATCACCATTTAAAACTAAAATTTTAGGCTCTATAGATTCAAGATAATTTAGTAATTCTTTAGCATGGCAGCCATAAGTTCCTAAATGAATATCAGATAAGACAACTAATTCAAGTTTACGTTTAGACAAATTATAGGTTTTTTGATACACTCAAATGAAATGATTTTAATGATTGAAAACTTATTTTTTGAGTTATGAATAATATAAATAGCTGTTATGAAATCGTTTAGTTTAATGTATAAATGTTAAGCCAGGATTACCTACTTAAACTTTAGTAATTTATTGAAATCAATTACATTTGCTGAAAACAGTATATGGCGAGTAATACATTTGGCAAACAATTACAACTTACAAGTTTTGGTGAGTCTCATGGAGTGTCTATTGGTGGTATTATCGACGGTGTTCCAGCAGGAATTCAACTAGATTTTGAAGCTATTCAACTTGAGCTAGATCGTCGGAAACCTGGTCAATCGTCAATCGTTACGCAGCGAAAAGAGTCTGATGTAGTACATTTTAAATCTGGAGTTTTTGAAGGAAAAACTACTGGAATGCCTATTGGTTTCGAAATTAAAAATGCAGATCAAAAGTCAAAAGATTACGGCCATATCAAAGATATCTATAGGCCTAGTCATGCCGATTTTACATACACAAAAAAATATGGCGAACGCGATTATCGAGGTGGTGGTCGTTCTAGTGCTCGCGAAACAGCCAATTGGGTTGTTGCTGGTGCCATTGCAAAGCAAATAATACCTGAAATAGAAATTTCTGCCTATACATTTTCAGTTGGTGAGTTATCAATAAATGATGAGTATAAAATTGATATGAGCCAAATTGAAAAAAATCCGGTACGTTGCCCAAATGCTAAACTTGCCCAACAAATGGAAACCTACATTAAGCAAATTCGAAAAGAAGGAGATACTATTGGTGGTCAAGTCAAGTGCATTATTAATAACGTGCCAATTGGGTTAGGTGACCCTATTTTTGAAAAATTACATGCTAATTTAGCTAAGGCAATGATGACTATAAATGCAGTAAAAGGCTTTGAATATGGCTCAGGTTTTTCAGGGACAACTTTAAAAGGGTCTCAACATAATGATGAAATATTGAGTAATCAGCAAACAAAAACTAATTTTAGCGGCGGTATTCAAGGCGGAATTAGTAATGGAATGCCTATCGAGTTTACGGTAGCATTTAAACCTGTAGCAACATTAATGAAAGCTCAATCTAGCATCGATCAATCAAATAAACAAGTAACAGTTGAAGGTAAAGGTCGGCATGACCCATGTGTTGTTCCTAGAGCAATTCCAATTGTTGAAGCTATGGCCGCACTTGTTCTTGCAGACGCTTTTCTAATCAACAAAATAAATAGATAACACTATGAAAAAATTAGCGCTTCATTGGCAAATACTACTTGGTATGGTTTTCGGAGTTGTATTTGCTCTTATTTTTACAAATTTTGATTGGGGAAGCCAATTTATAACCGACTGGATAAAGCCTTTCGGGAGTATATTTATTAATGCACTTAAATTAATTGCTGTTCCATTAATATTAGCATCACTCATAAAAGGAGTCTCAGACTTAAAAGATATTTCCAGCTTATCCAAAATGGGTTTAAGGACAATTTTAACTTATATTACTACAACTGTTATTGCGGTTTCTATAGGTCTAGCTATTGTAAACATCTTTCAGCCAGGTAAAAGTATCGATCAAGACACAAGAGAAGAATTAATCGAAAGCTATGGTGGTGATGCAGAACTTAGACAAAAAGACGCTGAAAAGCAAAAAGAGGCTGGACCACTTCAAGCTTTAGAAGACTTAGTGCCAGACAATATTTTTGGTGCAGCTTCAAATAATGGCAATATGTTACAGGTTATATTCTTTGCCATCTTTTTTGGAATTGGTATGATATTGATACCAGAAAAACAAGCGCAACCCGTCAAAGATTTTTTTGATGCACTTAATGAAGTTATTTTGAAAATGATTGATTTAATTATGCTTTTTGCACCTTATGGCGTCTTTGCGTTATTAGCAGCTTTAGTAGTTGAAGCTCCAAGTGCCGATTTATTTATGGCTTTGTTGTTTTATGCTTTTTGTGTGGTTTTAGGTTTAATACTAATGATAGGCGCTTACACTTTAATTGTTTGGCTATTTACCAAAAAAACACCAGGATTTTTTATTAACGGAATCTCACCAGCACAACTCTTAGCATTATCAACAAGCTCAAGTGCTGCTACTTTACCTGTTACCATGGAGCGCGTTGAAGAACATTTAGGTGTAGACCGACAAGTTTCAAGTTTTGTCTTGCCAATTGGTGCTACAATAAATATGGATGGTACAAGTTTATACCAAGCTGTAGCTGCTGTTTTTATTGCTCAGGCTTTCGGAATGGACTTAGATTTCGCCACTCAACTAGGTATTATTGTTACTGCAACATTAGCCTCTATAGGTTCGGCGGCAGTTCCTGGCGCAGGAATGGTCATGTTAGTTATTGTTTTAGGTCAAGCTGGTATCCCTGAGGCTGGTCTAGCTTTAATTTTTGCAGTAGATAGGCCATTAGATATGGTTAGAACTTCAGTTAATGTAACAGGAGATGCAGCAGTATCTATGATGGTAGCAAAATCGCAAGATAAATTACACGATCCCAAAGTTAAAAATTGGGATGATAATTATCCATCAAAAAAATAGTTGCAAAAAAAAGCCCGATATTTATCGGGCTTTTTGCATTAAATATATTAAGCACTGACTTCAGTTTGATTTCTAAATACTAGTTCGTTATTAAACTCATCTAATAATATAATACTATCTGTAGTTACATTTTGTGCTAATATTTCTTTAGACAATTTATTGAGAACTTCTTTTTGAATTGTTCGTTTTACTGGTCTTGCACCATATTGAGGATCAAATCCAGCTTTTGATAAATATGCTATTGCTTCTTCAGTCGCATCGATAGTAATGCTTTGTTTATTTAGCATTTTCTTCATTAAGTTGAGTTGAAGTCTCACAATCGCTTTTATATCTGCTTGTGAAAGTGGCGTAAACATGACAATATCATCTATACGATTTATAAATTCAGGTCTAACGCTTTGTTTTAATAAGCCTAAAACATCAACTTTTGCTGCTTCCATAGCTGAATGAACATCAGGGTTGGCTTCAAATTTTTCTTGAATAATATGGCTACCGATATTTGAAGTCATCACTATAATTGTATTCTTAAAATCAGCTACACGACCTTTATTATCTGTCAGTCGTCCTTCATCAAGAACTTGAAGTAAAATGTTAAAGGTATCAGGATGTGCCTTTTCAATTTCATCAAGTAAAACTACAGAATAAGGTTTGCGTCTAACAGCTTCAGTTAACTGGCCACCTTCATCATAACCAACATATCCAGGAGGAGCTCCAACTAAGCGCGAAACTGAATGTCGTTCTTGATACTCACTCATATCGATTCTAGTCATTGCTTGTTCATCATCAAATAAATATTCAGCCAGAGCTTTAGCTAATTCAGTTTTACCAACACCAGTTGTTCCTAAGAATAAAAATGATCCTATGGGTTTATTTTGGTCTTGTAATCCTGCACGACTTCTTCTAACAGCATCTGATACTGCCTGAATTGCCTCATCTTGACCAATTACTCGTCTATGGAGCTCATCTTCAAGTTTTAGAAGTTTTTCACGTTCAGTTTGCAGCATTTTAGTCACTGGAATTCCTGTCCATTTTGCTACTACTTCAGCGATATCTTCATAATCTACTTCTTCCTTAATTAAAGACTGCTCAGACTTTTGGTCTTCAACTTGAGCTTGTAATTTTTCAAGTTTGGCTTGAGCGTCTTTAATTTTTCCATATCTTAACTCAGCTACTTTTCCATAATCACCTTCTCGCTCGGCACGTTCTGCTTCTAGCTTAAAATTTTCTAAATCTGTTTTACATTGCTGAATTTGATCGACTATATCTTTTTCATTTTTCCATTTAGCATTTAATGTATTTCGCTCATCTTTTAAATCAGCTAAATCGGCTCTTAGAATTTTTAGTTTAGATTCATCCTTTTCACGCTTAATGGCTTCAATTTCAATTTCTAACTGCATAATTTTTCGATCTAGGACATCTAATTCTTCTGGTTTTGAATTAATTTCCATCCGTAATTTTGAAGCCGATTCATCCATTAAGTCAATTGCTTTATCCGGTAAAAAACGGTTAGTAATATAGCGCTGTGATAATTCAACTGCTGCAATGATGGCTTCATCTTTTATCCGAACTTTATGGTGAGTTTCGTACTTTTCTTTGATTCCACGTAAAATTGAAATGGCACTTTCAGTATCAGGCTCATTAACTGCTACTTTTTGAAAACGACGCTCAAGTGCTTTATCTTTTTCGAAGTATTTTTGAAATTCGTCAAGTGTTGTTGCACCTATGGCGCGCAATTCGCCTCTTGCTAAAGCTGGTTTTAAAATATTTGCCGCATCCATAGCTCCTTCGCCACCACCAGCACCTACAAGAGTGTGAATTTCATCGATAAATAAAACAATGTCGCCATCGCTTGAAGTTACTTCTTTTATCACTGATTTTAATCGCTCTTCAAACTCACCTTTGTATTTCGCACCAGCGATTAAGGCGCCCATATCTAAGCTGTATATTTTTTTTGACTTTAGATTTTCAGGCACATCACCTGCAATGATACGATGTGCAAGACCTTCAGCTATAGCGGTTTTACCTGTTCCAGGTTCACCGACCAACATAGGGTTGTTTTTGGTTCTACGTGATAAGATTTGTAAAATACGTCTAATTTCTTCATCACGACCAATAACAGGATCAAGCTTACCATCTTCAGCAAGTTGATTTAAATTTCGAGCATATTTATCTAGAGAGTTATAATTATCTTCTGCGCTTTTTGAAGATACTTTTTCTCCTTTTCTTAATTCATTAATTGCTGACTCTAGGCCTTTTTCAGTAACACCTTGATCTTTAAGGATCTGACTTACCTTAGATTTAGTTTTAAAAATTGCTAAAATGAGATGTTCTATAGAAACATAATCATCTTGACGATTTTTAGCTATAATTGTTGCTTCATTAACCGCTTTTCCAGCATCTCTAGAAAGTACTAAATCACCACCTTCAACTTTTGCGAAACTGCTAATAGTTTTATCTAAAATTTGTGTAAATAAATTAGTATTAACATTTAATTTCTTTAAAATAAATGGTGTTACGTTTTCATCAACCAGCATAATTGCTTTAAACAAATGTTCGTTTTCAATTTGCTGATGTTTATGCTCTTGAGCAATTAACTGAGCTTGTTGAATTGCTTCTTGAGACTTTATTGTGAAATTATTGAAATTCATAGTTTTGGGTATTCTTGTTTGTTTTTTATTTGTCAAAAGTTATACCTAACGTTAAATACGACAAATTGACATATACATAACTGAAAAAGGAGACAAAAGGGCATAAAAAAAGTCAAATGCTTTATAACATTTGACTTTTCAGTACCATTAGAAAACTAACTTTAGAATTTCATACCAATACCAAAACCAGCGATTGCAGGATTTATATCAACTTCCGCGGGAATTGATAAGCCTGGTAACATATTATCGGCATCTACTGTAACATCAGTACTTAAGAAGATGTATTTAAAATCTGCGTTTAAGAAAAACTTTTCATTAATCATATAATCGAAACCAATTTGTGTAGCAATACCGAAGCTATTATCGTAGCTAATTCC
The DNA here is from genome assembly GCF_017311165.1 of Psychroflexus sp. ALD_RP9. Taxonomy (GTDB): domain Bacteria; phylum Bacteroidota; class Bacteroidia; order Flavobacteriales; family Flavobacteriaceae; genus Psychroflexus. Next base: position 2,429,660 of record NZ_CP062973.1, read on the forward strand.
TTTAGCAACACCACCAGCATCTTCATTATAGAAAATAGTATAATTTATACCAGCACCAACATAAGGCTTAAAGTTTTTAAATAACTCGTGGTGATATTGAAAAGTTAAAGTAGGAGGAAGCAACCATACATCACCTAGGTCAACATTAGCATTAGTACTACCACCAACAGCTGAAATATCAGAGCCTACCGTATTAACATCATGCTTTGCAGTTCCTAAAATTAATTCTAAGGCAAACTTTTTATTAATAAAGTAAGTAAAATCTAGCTCAGGTACAAATGCATTAGAGATATCAACATCGCCACCTATAACACCAATATTAGCGCTTTCGTTTGGCATAATGTTGATTGCACGTAAACGGACTTGCCATTTTGAAAATTCTTCTGAATTGTCTTCTTGTGCTGAGGCAAAAAATGGACTAATTAACAATGCAGTAAAAACCGCAACTACTACTTTTTTCATGAGTTTATATTTTGAATTATGAAGCAAAAATAAATTCAGTCTAAAATGTAAACTATGACAAATATCATAAACTAACACTTGTTAGCTTTTTTCTAAATTGATCATAATATCAAAGCATAACTTATCTATCTTTTGCATATCTGGATGGTACGCCGATACATTAGACAACACAACAACTGCTTTGTTAGTATCAGGATTAACAACAATTGTAGATGTAAAACCTCCAACAGCTCCATTATGCCAATACCAAGTAAAACCAGCTTTGGTTTTTAAAATATTCCATCCAAGCCCAACTAATTGTCTTTCATTAATTTGATGTGTTTGTTTTAAAGTTAAATTTAAAGCTGCATTAGATTTATCGATAATTTTTTTAGAGAAAATCAACATATCTTGAGCTGATGAAAAAATATCTCCGACACCTTTTAAAGCATCAAAAGTCCAGTAGGAGGTAAGCTCACCTTTAGCATCAAGGCCTTTAATAACATTGTTCATACTTTTAGGATTGCTTGTGGTGTTTAACATACCTAAAGGTTTAATCACATGGGTTTGTAGTAAATCTTCGTAAGACTGTTTAGTTAAAAACTCAAGAGAAAAACCTAATAAGCCAGTTCCTAAATTTGAATATTGATAAGAAGGATCACCTAATTTTAGGTCTTTTTTTAAGTAAGTAAGCAATTCTTTATCTCTGTAGTTTAAGTAAGGATTGCTTTGATTTTTAAATGCACTTTCTGCAAAATTGCTTGGAAGTCTTGGTAATCCAGAGGTATGATTTGCCAGTGACTTCAAAGTAATTGGCTGATTAAACAAAGTATCAAAAATAGCAAGTTTACTTATGTCTTGATTAAGATCTACTTTATTATTTAGATGTAAATCAGCTAAAATAATAGATGTAAAAACTTTAGAAATTGAGCCAATTTGAAATAATTGTGTTGAATTTTCTTCTGAAACAACACTATATTGAGTGTTTTTAAAACCTTTAAAAACATCTTCACCATTTGAAGTATATGCAACTGAGATTTGCGTTTCTGCAGGAAATTGCTCTAAGGTTGCTTTAATTAGTTGAGATGGTGATTGTGCAAAAACTGAAGTTACTGAACAACATAAAACTATAAGTGACTTATAAAACATACTGCGCCAATACTTTTTGAACATCATAAACATTAACTTTTTTATTAAAATTTTGAATAATACTAGGAGTTGATTCACTTGAAATATAAATTTTTAATTCGGCTTCTAGATCAAAAGTACCTGCTGTTTCTATAGAGAAACGAGAAATGCTTTTATAAGCAATAGATAAGTACTCTCTTTTTTTACCTGTTAATCCCTGAATATTCACAAAAATCAAGCGTTTATTTGTGAAAATTAAAGTATCTCTTACCAATTTGAAGCCAATATCTACTTGTTCATTTTCAATTAATAAATCGGCGTAATCATTAGCTAATTGCTCTGGATTTACGGTGCCAGCATTTCCTAAAAGCGATGAAAAAAGTCCCATAATATTTTTTAATTGTTAGAAATTAATTCCTAAAGTTAAAGATTTTTCTTGCTAACTTAGCAAAAATTATTTGATGAAATCTAAATATATTGGTTATGCGTTTTTAGGGGCAATTGTTATAATTATTGCATTTGTGATATTTCGAATGGCTTCAACTGGAAATGAAGCTAACACAAACACTTCAATCAAAAATTTTTTAGTTTATGAAGGTCAAGTTTATGGCACCTATTTTTCAATAATTTATAAGTCACCTATATCTTACAAAACCCAAATTGACTCAATTTTTAATAGTATCGATCAAGCAGCAAGTGCCTATATTTCAAATTCCGAAATAAATGTGCTCAACAATAAACGTATTATACCAAATTCCTCAAAGATTTTAAAAGCTCACTTTAATAAAGCGAAGGATTTATATGAAGTTACGAATGCCTATTTTGATCCAACAATCTCACCTGTTATTGAGTTGTGGGGCTTTGGAAAAAATACAACTCCAAATGTCGATTCGCTCAAAATTGAACTTGCCATGCAACGTGTTGGATTTTCTGAAAGCTACCAAATAATAGGAGATACCATAAGTTTAAAGAATAATGCTGTTATTAATTTTACAGCTATGGGCGAAGGCTTTGCTATTGACGAAATTTCAAACTTTTTAGCCTCTAAAAATATAAGCGACTTTAAAGTTGAAATTGGTGGAGAATTACAAGCTAGAGGAGAAAGTAGTAAGCAAAAACCCTGGTTAATTGGTATTGAAAATCCTCTATATGACGAAAATCAGGATTTAAAACGCTTTTTAGCTACTGTTGAAGTTTCTAACCTTGCATTGAGTACTTCAGGTAGTTATCGAAAGTATTTTATTGATGAATCTGGTGTCAAAAGGAGTCATATTATTAATCCTAAAACAGGTTACCCAGTCAATCACACTTTAATTTCTGTAAGTGTTTTAGCAGAAACTTCTACCAAGGCAGATGCTTATGCTACAGCAATTATGGCAATGGGTCTTGAGCAAGGAAAGGTTTTTATTAAAAATAAACCAGATTTAGAGGCATTTTTAATTTTTGAAACGGCAGATGGAATAGATGTTTGGAGCAGTAGCCAACAATTTAAGATGGAGTCTTAAATAAAAGCTTGTATATCTTCTTAAAAGCATCTTCGCCAAAGTGCCATTTTACTAAAAAGTCATTTGGTGACTGACTATCAATTTTTTGAATTTTTGGTGCAGCAATAAAACTCGCTACTGCAGCAATACTAGCAATTATTCCTGTAACATCAGTAAACTGACTTACAATAACCCATATTAAAACATAAGTCAACAAGAAAATTATTAAGCCTAAAATTTTTGCTTTTTTGTAAATCATTATTATAATTATTACAAATTAAAATGTTGTACAAAAGTATTGATTTATGTTAAAATAAAGCTGACAATTATCATCAGGTAAATAATTAAAAGCTTCAATTAAAAAACGGCTTGATTAATCAAGCCGTTTTTTAATGAACTTAATGATTTTATTTTAGGTTGTCTCATTTTTAACCACTTCAATAACTTCATCTACTATTGAAGGATCAAGAAGAGTAGACGTATCACCAAGTTGATTCATTTCATGAGATGATACTTTTCTTAAAATTCTACGCATAATTTTTCCACTGCGGGTTTTTGGTAAACCGGAAACAAAATGTATACGATCTAATTTTGCTATAGGACCAATTTTACTTGTAATAATCTGATTAATTTCTTTGCGAACATTATCATGATCTCGCGATTCACCTTCTTCTTTTAAAATAATGAAACCAGATAGTGCATTTCCTTTTACATCATGAGGAAAACCGACAATAGCAGATTCTGCTACAGCAGGATGCTCATTTATTGCGTCTTCTATCGGTGCTGTACCCAAATTATGTCCAGAAACAATCACAACATCATCTACGCGACCCGTAATTCTATAATAGCCAACTTCATCACGAACCGCACCATCTCCTGTAAAGTACATGTCTTTGTAAGCTGAAAAATAAGTGTCTTTGTAACGCTGATGGTCTCCATAAACCGTACGCGCTATACTTGGCCAAGGCCGTTTTATACACAATCTACCAGATACAGAGTTTTCTGAAATTTCTTGATTGTTTTCATCCATTAAACATGGCTGAATTCCTGGAAGTGGTAAAGTTGCGTAAGTTGGTTTAGTAGGTGTAACAAAAGGAATAGGAGAAACCATAATACCACCTGTTTCAGTTTGCCACCAAGTATCGACAATAGGTGACTTTTTCTTACCAATATTATCGTTATACCAATTCCAAGCTTCTTCATTAATAGGTTCGCCAACACTACCTAATACTTTAATCGAACTTAAGTCATATTTATTCACATAATCGATAGATTGTTTTGCTAAAGCTCTAATCGCGGTTGGAGCGGTATAAAATTGGTTAACTTTTAACTTTTCGACTACTTCCCAGAATCGTCCAAAATCTGGATAAGAAGGAACTCCTTCAAACATTACTGAAGTAGCACCGTTTAATAAAGGCCCATAAACAATATAACTGTGACCTGTAATCCAGCCTATATCTGCAGTACACCAGTAAACATCACCAGGCTGATATTGAAACACGTTTTTAAATGTAAAGGCTGTATAAACCATATAACCAGCAGTTGTATGAACCATACCTTTAGGTTTTCCTGTTGAACCAGATGTGTATAATATAAATAGAGGATCTTCAGCATCCATTATTTCGGCAGGACAAACATCATCAACTTGTTTTAAGGCCTCATGAAGCCATAAATCACGACCTTCCTTCATTGTAACTTTTTCATGTGTACGTTTAACCACAAGAGAGTGCTCAATTGAAGGGCAAGATTGTAAAGCTTCATCACAAATTCCTTTAAGGTCAATTGTTTTATTTCCACGGTAAGATCCATCAGAAGTCACTAATAATTTACAATTAGAATCATTTATTCTAGAGGCTAGCGCAGAAGCTGAAAACCCAGCAAACACAACTGAATGAATGGCGCCAATACGGGCACATGCTAAAACAGTTACCGTTAACTCGGGAATCATTGGCAAATACACACAAACGCGATCACCTTTTTTAACACCTAAGTCTTTAAGAACATTAGCCATTTTTGAAACCCGTTGATGCAAATCTTTATAAGTGATAAATTGTGTTTCTTCTTTTGGGTTATTAGGCTCCCAAATTATGGCATTATTAGATGCGTTATGCTGTAAGTGACGGTCTAGGCAGTTTTCTGTAATGTTAAGTTTGGCATTTTCAAACCATTTGATGTCAACATTTTCTTTGTCCCAAGACATGACTTTATCCCATTTTTTGTGCCATTTGAAATTTCGTTCTGCTATGGTGTTCCAGAAATTATCAGGATCATTTTGAGAAATTCGATAAACATCAATGTATTTTGCTAAAGAATCTATGTTGTAATAAGAATCGGTTAAAGCGCGAAGAGATTTAGTGATAATGTCTTTATCTGTTGCAAAAGCACCAATTTTTTCAAGTTGAAAAGTTTCGATAATCTCATTAATTACCATAGGATCTTCAATAGTTGAAGGCATTTTGTAACTTTCGCCATCAATAATTTTACGCAAAGTTCTACGTAATATTTTACCACTTCTCGTCTTTGGTAAACGTTTCACAACAACCACTTTTTTAAGCGAAGCAACTGCACCAACTTGTTGGCGAACTTTTTGAACAATTTCAGATTCTAGCTTAAAATGCTCATAATTTTCATCACCAATCTTAGGAACTACAACTGCTAAAGGAACTTGACCTTTTAATTTATCTTCGATACCAACAACTGCACATTCTGCAACAATGTCATGGCTTGCTACCACTTCTTCGAGGGCTGCAGTTGAAAGTCGATGTCCTGATACATTAATGACGTCATCAATTCTACCAGTAATAAAAATATTATTATTACTATCTTTAAAACCGCCATCACCAGAAAAATAATATCCTGGAAATTTATTTAGATAACCAGCTCGATAACGTTCTTTTGAACCCCAAAGACCAGCCATAAATCCAGGTGGAAGCGGAAGTTTTATGCTTACGTATCCTTCTTCTTCAGGTTGAAGTTCCTCACCATTTTTATTTAAAATTTCAAGATTATAACCAGGAACGGCCTTACCGACTGATCCTACAGGCTGATTCTGTTTTTCATAGCCCATAAAATTAGCAACAATAGGCCATCCAGATTCAGTTTGCCACCAATGATCTATTACAGGAATATTTAAATGCTTTTCAGCCCATTTTAAAGTATTTTCATCACAGCGCTCACCTGCTAAAAACTGATAGCGTAGAGACGATATATTATATTTTTTGATGAGTTCGCCATTTGGATCTTCTCGTTTAATCGCTCTGAATGCCGTTGGTGCCGTAAACATTACATTAACTTGATGTTCTTCTATAACACGCCAAAATGAACCAGCATCTGGAGTTTTTACAGGTTTTCCTTCAAACAACACAGTTGAATTGCGATTTATTAATGGTGCATAAACAATATAACTATGGCCAACTACCCAGCCGACATCAGAAGCTGCCCAGAAAGTTTCGCCAGGTTTTATACCATAGATGGCTTGCATCGAATATTTTAATGCTGTGGCATAGCCGCCTGTGTCACGTATAACTCCTTTTGGAGATCCTGTGGTGCCTGACGTGTATAAAACATATAAGGGATGATCTGAAGAAACAGGCTGATAACTTACAGGTTCAGATTTTTCGACTAAATCATCATAATCAAGATCAATAGGTTGTTTTGGGTTTTCAGCACCAAGTTTTCTATTATGAATAATAACATGCTCAGGTTGATGCTCAGATAGTTTTAAAGCTTCATCAACCATAGGTTTATAAGGAATAATTCGATCAACCTCTATTCCTGATGTTGCTGTTAATAAGACTTTGGGTTTAGCATCATCAATTCTTAAGGCTAACTCATTTGGTGCAAAGCCTCCAAAAACGACTGAATGTATAGCTCCAATTCTTGCACAGGCCAACATGCTGAAAACTGCATGTGGAATCATGGGCATATAAACAACTACCGTATCACCTTTTTGAACACCTAAAGACTTTAAAGCACCTGCTAACTTTTCGACTTCAACTTTTAAATCATTATAAGTGTACTTTATAATATTTTGGCGTACAGCTGAATCGTAAATTAGAGCTACCTCGTTACCATACCCATTTTCAATATGTTGATCAATACATAAGTAGCTCATATTTGTTTCTCCATCTGGGAACCAATGAAAAAGTCCATCATCAGTTTGCTTTACTGCTTGTTTAGGAGCGGTTAACCAATTGAGTTTCTGTGATTGTTCTAACCAAAATTTGTTTGGGTTTTCTTTACTTTTATTGTATTCTTTTTCGTAATTCATCATATCAATATTTTTAACAGTAAGATTTAATTTTTTCGATTAATTTTTTAGTTGAAAATGGTTTAGCAAGATATTCGTCAGCACCAGCTTTTAAGCCATTTTCAATATCCTTAGCCTTATTTTTGGCACTCAGGATTAGTACAGTAATATTTTTAGTTTTATGATCAGATTTGAGTTGGTTTAGAACTTCAAAACCATCAACTTTTGGCATCATTATGTCTAGAATAATAACTTTAGGAATATCGGTTTTAACGATATTTAAAGCCTCTTGACCATCACGAGCAATAAGAACTTTAAATCCTTGTTTTTGCAAAGCATAATCTAAAGCCATGACAATATTTGGTTCGTCGTCTACAATTAAAATTTTATTCATAAGCTATGTGTTTTTGGTAGTTTTATTACAAAACTAGCCCCTTTTGTATATGTTTTATTGACTTCAATAGAGCCTTTATGTAAGCTAATAATTTGTTTGCAAATAGCTAAACCAAAACCGCTACCTTCTGGTTTTTTTAGTGTTTGATTGTTTGATTGATAAAATTTATCAAAAATATAAGGGATATCAGCTTCAACAAGTCCTTTACCATTATCTGAAACTTCAATAAAGACAAGACTTTCAGAAGACTTTAATTTAATTTCAATTTTACCGTGATTAGGTTCAATAAATTTTATTGAATTTGAAATGAGGTTTGTAAACACTTGAATTAATTTATCAGAATCGACTTCAGCTATATTTTCATTAGTTTTAGAATCAATTGAAATAGAAATTTTCTTTTTTTGAACTATTGCTTTAAAACTATTAGCAGCTTTTTGAATAATTTCAGTAATATTTTCAGCGTTTAATTGAAGTGATTCTCGACCAGAGGCCAATTTTTCAAGATTTAAAATATCATTAATTAAATTTGTAATTCGTTGCGTATCAAATAAAATGTTACTCAAAAACTGTTGTTTAATTTCATCTGGTATATCAGAATCCTCTTTAAGGATTTCGCTACTAGCTTGAATTGATGTTATTGGTGTTTTTAATTCATGAGCAACTGTATCAAGAAAATCATCTTTTAATTTGTCTTGTTGAGTTAATGTTTTGTTAGCTTGTTTTAATTCTTCAGTGAGCTTAAATAATTGCTCCTTTTGAGTTTTAAGCGATTTATTGATGGAAATAGCTTCTTTGTTTTCTTCTAGAATTTTTAAGACCTCTACCAGCGATACAGGTTTTTCTTTAACTACATTTGAAATTAATATTTTAGCTGAAGCACTACCAACAGCACCAGTAAGTAGTTTTTCTGAAAAGTTAATAAATCGGGCATCTGCAATCTTTGTAGTTTCAGATAAATTATAGCGACGTTTAAATATATTTAGTGCTCGATTGGCGCGTTGAATACCTAAAAACTGAACCCAAATCTTATGGATATCTGCAATATAGGCTTCACCTTTCCAGACGTAAGCATCTTCTTGTAAGTCTATTATTTGGGATGTTTTCGTAAACACTTCACCATAATTTCGTTCGCGATAATTTCCTTTAACTGCTAAAGAAAAATAGGCATATAAAAATAAATTTACAGCTAAGCTCCAAAATAATGAATGATTAGATGGACTTAAGAAATCTACACCAAACAAGCTGTAAGGCTTTAGCATTTCGATACCAAAAAGTCCGTCCTCAATAAAATTATTGTTACCTAATATAGCTGAAGTAAAAAAGGGTAGAAGGTAGGTATAAATTACAATCAAGCATCCTGTAACCATTCCTATTTTAGCACCTAAAGCAGAACCACGATTCCAAAACAGACCTACAAAGAATGATGGTGCCAGTTGTACAATTAGTAAAAAAGAAACTAAACCTATTGAAAATAAAGAAACTGATGGATTTACAAAGGCATAGAGCAAATAAGCTATCGCAATTAGCATAAAAATACTTACTCGGCGAATATTTTTAATGGATTTTTGATTATTATTTGACGAGTTTTTTTGAAATTTTTTTAAAAATACATAAGGTATAATTAAGTTATTACTCAGCATTGTTGAAAGTGCTAAAGTTGACACAACCACCATAGAAATAACAGCTGATAAACCCCCAAGAAATACCATTAAGGCTAGCCAGTGATTACCAAGGGATAGTGGAATTAACAATGTAAAATAATCAGCATTATCAGTTGAAGAAAATAAAGCTAATCCTGCCCAAGCTATAAAAATAACAAAGACGTTAAACAATAATAAGTACAACGGAAATAGCCAAATAGCCACTTTTAGCTGTTTATTATGACTATATTCAACAACAGATGCTTGGAATTGACGTGGTAATAGAAATATTGCCAAGAATGATAATACAATACTAAAATACCAGTTGATTCCACCTGTGATACCTTCAACAGTACTTAGTTTATTTATATTGAAACTTTTTGAAACTTCAGTTATTATTGAATTTCCTCCATCAAAAACATAAAAACAGATATAAATTCCGATAATTATAAATATGATGAGTTTAACTAAAGATTCAAAAGCAATCGAAAAAAAGATTCCTTTTTTTTGTTTAGAAGCATCAAAAGTAATAGTACCGTAAAAAACACAAAATACCGCTAATAACAGAGCGATATAAAATGTAGAATCTGTTAATAAATATTGACCAATAATGCTATGAGTAGAACCTTGAGATATAATTTGAAAACTTTCGGATAAAGCTTTAAGTTGCAATGCAATATAAGGTATAATGCTTAAGGCACATATTACAGCAACCACAGCACCTAGCGAACGGTTATTACCGTAACGAAGTGAAATAAAGTCTGCTATGCTCGAAACGTTATAAATTTTAGATAGTTGGATAATTTTTTTAAGAACAATTATCCATAATGGTGCAGCAATAATAGGGCCCAAGTAGATAGTTAAAAATTCTACTCCAGTTCGAGCAGCCATACCAACACTGCCATAATAAGTCCAGGCAGAACAGTATACTGCAAGAGATAAGGCATAAACGTAAGGGCTATTGACTAATTTAGAGCGCTTGTTTCTTTCAGCCCAAAAAGCAATAAAAAACAAAAGCCCTAAATAACCTAATATGATCAGAATAATACTCCAATTATTCATAAAAACGCCTTAGTATAATATATGAAATACAACTGCCTAACAGCCAGATTGTAAAGATTGAAATATAAAATAAAGGTATCCCGAAGATGATTACCGCTTTGTTATAAATAAACAAAAGCGGTAAATTTAAAAGTACAACCAGTGAAATAGAAAGTAGAATTAACTTCTGTTGGTGTCTTTTTTTCATCTTTAAGGTTTCTTATAAAATATTAATGACCAGTTGCTTCACCAGCACCACTTGGAATTCTGACATTTTCAACCATATCTTGAACATTTTGTGGTGGTGCAGGAGTAAATTTACTAATACTAATAGACACAACAAAGTTTACTATCATAGCTATCGAACCAAAGCCTTCTGGCGAAATACCAAACCACCAATCATCACTAGTTCCTCCACCAAAGAAATCAAACTTAAATTTTAACATATAAAATAACATCAATGAAATACCAACTACCATTCCAGCAATTGCACCTTCCTTATTCATTCGCTTATAAAAAATACCTAAAATAATTGCAGGAAAGAATGAGGCTGCTGCAAGACCAAAAGCTAAAGCTACAACTGCAGCCACAAAACCAGGCGGATTAATACCAAAATATCCTGCAACAACCACTGCTGCAACCGATGAAAGTCGTGCTGCTATTAATTCTCCTTTATCTGTAATTTTTGGGTAAACCATTTTTTTAATTAAATCGTGAGATACTGAAGAAGAAATTACTAATAATAAACCTGCAGCAGTTGATAGTGCTGCGGCTAAACATCCAGCTGCCACTAAAGCTATAACCCAATTAGGTAATTTAGCAATCTCTGGATTAGCCAAAACCATGATATCTTGGTCTACATAAAGCTCATTTTTATTAGATGAAGGATTTTTAACAATTCGCTCGCCACTTTCACCTCTTAATTTTTCTTCAAATTCAGGAATACCTGTAAGAGCAGCACCACCTTCTTTAGCTTCACCTAAATATTGTATTATACCATCTGCATCTTTATCAGTCCAAGCTAAAAGGCCAAGGTCTTCCCAAGTTGTAAACCATTCTGGCATTTCTGTATACTTCTTTTTGTTTACCGTTTCTAACATATTCAATTTACCAAAAGACGCTACTGCTGGGGCAGTTATGTAAAGAATACCGATAAATAAGAGAGCAAACCCGGCTGATTTTCTTGCATCTCTAACTCTTTTTACTGTAAAAAATCTTACAATCACGTGTGGAAGTCCTGCTGTACCAACCATTAGTGCGAGCGTAATCGCAAATACATCAACAATATTTTTAGAACCTTCAGTATAAGCATTAAAACCAAGTTCTTGACTTAATCCATCTAGCTTATCTAACATATATGTATCAGGTTGATTAACAAGTGTATCGCCCATGCCGAACATTGGTATAGGGTTTCCTGTTACTTGAAAGGAAATAAAAATTGCTGGAACAAGAAAGGCAAAAATTAAAACACAATACTGTGCAACTTGCGTGTACGTAATGCCTTTCATGCCACCTAAAACAGCATAAAAAAGAACAATAATCATCCCTATAATTACACCTGTTTCAATTTCGACTTCTAAAAATCGTGAAAATACTACACCAACACCACGCATTTGTCCTGCTATGTAAGTAAATGATACTAACAGGGCACAAATAACAGCTACCGAACGAGCAACTTTAGAGTAATAACGATCTCCTATAAAATCTGGGACAGTAAATTTACCAAATTTTCTAAGATAGGGAGCCAGTAAGAGAGCTAATAAAACAAAGCCTCCAGTCCAACCCATTAAAAAAACAGAACCGTCGTATCCCATAAAGGATATGATTCCAGCCATTGAAATAAATGAAGCTGCAGACATCCAGTCAGCGGCAGTTGCCATACCGTTAGCAAGTGGAGAAACGCCTCCACCAGCTACATAAAATTCTTTAGTTGAACCTGCTCGGCTCCAAATAGCTATTCCTATATAGATAGCAAATGAAATACCGACAAAAATATAAGTAAGTGTTTGAGAATCCATAGTATTTTTATTTATCGTAACCGTATTTTTTATCTAGTTTATTCATAAGTCTTACATAAACAAATATCAATATGATGAATATGTAAATTGATCCTTGTTGGGCAAACCAAAATCCTAGTTTAAAACCACCAAGTTTTATTTCATTTAAAATGTCTTTAAATAAAATTCCTGCTCCATAAGACACTATAAACCAAACACTAAGAAGTATGATTAGGTATCTTAAATTCTCTTTCCAATAGGCCGTTGCATGTGCCTGTTTTTTTTGTTTTGAATTTTTCATTTGTTTATAATTATAGATATATCATAGCTTGTAGACCCACAATTGTTTGTTCTACATCGCCAAATTTTTCATTTTTATATTCTAATGTTAGTTTTGAATTATGACCACTGAAATAAGCATTAATTCCGATGCCTAATATTGTTCTATCTTCCTCAGAAATATCGAAGCTTTGTTGAGAAATAGAAGCATAGGGCTGTAACTTTAAGTCGGTTTTAGTTGTACTCAATAAATATCCGACATGGCTATAAAACATAGAGCCTGTCCCATAAGGACCAAACAAATAATTTGTTCCATAGTCATTTTTTTGAAAAACAGCATAAGCTGTTAAAGCTGCTCCTAAACTGCCTAAGGGTTGGTCGAAAAATGCATCTATAGCAAAAATACTCACATCTTCACCTTTAGGCTCTAAGTTTTCAAAAATCACACTACCATTTGGATGCATAAAAAATCCAGCTCCTAAATTAAAAACAGACTTGGTCCCTAAATATGAACCAACTTTATAGGGCAAATAGTTAGATTCTTGATCTAAAAAATTATAAGAAAAATAACCGGCATAAGTTTTACCAGCTGTTTTGGAACCAATGACAGATCTACCGCTATAAACACTGTTAGTAGAGTTAATTTGTCTTGTATCGAGTGACGAAGCTGAAGCATCATTTATAGCTAATTGATACTCTAGCTTACCAAGTTTTCCTTTGGCAAATACACCAATATGTCGAGCAAATTGGTCGCTTAAACCAAGTGTAGCCCATGATGCTCTATTGTTATCAAGTGTGAGCATGTTTAAAGTACTTTGATTATTAAGTCTTGAAACACCATTAAAATAATGTAAACCGCCACCAACACTTAATTTTTCATTAAAATTATATTGTGCCCATGCATCGTGCATAAACAATTGAGAACCATCACCAACACCGGTAGGACTCATTGTATTTGCATTTAAGTTATTCAATCCAAGATGGGTTACTATTGTAAAATCCTTGGTTATTTGTCCTATTAATAGGAGTCTAGCACGTCGTAACTGAAAATTATAATTTGACTCATTTTCTGGAACTTCTTCTGAATAATTATACTGGGCTTGCACCCAAGAAATAATTCTTAAAAATTTATCTTTATTTTCACCGAATTTAATTTTAAAACCGCCATCGTAGTATAATGAGCCTTGACTTCGACATATAGGAATAATGCAAATTAAAAAGAAAAATATTAAAAGATAGTTAGGTTTTAATTTCATTTTTTATCATATTTTGATTATTACGGTTTATTTTTTGATGTAAACTCAAAACCAAATATGTGTCAAATAAAATATTAAATAAAAATTAATATAGTTTTTTGCTAAGTCTATAGTTATTCTCTAAATCTTTCCCATTTTATAAGCATATATTTGTCACCAAGCTCTGTTATAATAACTCCGGCACCTTTTAATTGTTCACGATTCTTGAAGTAATCAGCAAGTTCTGAATGATTTAAAATTTTATAAGTTGGATGATAGTCTGTTTGTTTAATTCGGTTGACTTTGTATTTTTTTACCCAATTCATGATACTTACATGAGAAACTCCTAAAATTCGCTCTATTTCTCTATATGACAAACCTTCTAAATATAATTGCAAAGCCTTAGTAACATAATAATTATCAATTTGCTTACCTAATTTATTTACGGTAAAATAGTAATTACATTTTTTACATTGATAGCGTTGTTTGCTGTTAACAATACCACTTTTAATGATTTTATCAGAGTTACATTGAGGGCAGTTTTTCATAACTATATAAATTTAGCATATATATAATAAATTAGCATAAATATATATAAAACTTATCTCATTATAATTAAATAATTAAAAAAGATGTTTATGAAATTCAATCAACTTACTAACTTTACTAAAAAAAAATATAATGAAAATTTTACTTTCGCCCGCAAAATCACTCGATTTAGAGTCTGATTATTCAAATAAATACTCTACTGAATTAATCTTCAGAAAAGAATCAGATATACTCAATAGCAAACTAGCAGAACTCAACAGATCTCAATTAAAAGATTTAATGTCTATTAGTGATAAAATTGCAGCATTAAATATAGATCGGTATGCGGCTAAAAAGGCAAAAGACAATTCTAACGATCGTCCTGCAGTATTTATGTTTAATGGCGATGTTTATGACGGTCTCAATATTAATTCTATTTCTGAAAATCACTACAAATTTTTACAGAATACTATTCGTATTTTATCTGGCATGTATGGAATTTTAAGACCGTTTGATGTAATGTCTCCTTATCGTTTAGAAATGGGTACAAAACTTAAAATTAATGATTCGAATAACTTGTACGATTTTTGGAAATCTAAATTAACAGGTTATCTCAATACTGAACTTTCTAATGATGAAATAGTCATCAACCTAGCTAGTCAAGAATATTTTAAAGCTATAAATCATAAACAACTTAAATCTGATGTCATTTCACCAGTATTTAAAGATTTTAAAAATGGAAAGTATAAAGTTATCAGTTTTTACGCGAAGAAGGCTAGAGGTGTAATGGCAAAATACCTAGTCGAAACTGAAGCTGAACGTCTTGAAGATATTATGGCTTTCAATTTAGAAGGTTATCAATTTAACCCTAATGAAACCCAAAAAGCAAATGAGCCTGTCTTTACACGTTCTTCATAAAATTAATGAACGATTATAAAAAAGTTATATCTTATTGAAAAATAAGGCTGAAAACTGATTTTTAAGATTTTAAAATTAGTTTTCAGCTTTTTTATTAAGTAGAAAACTGACATATATCATATTTTACTGTATTTACCCTGTTTGTGTTACTTTTATTACACTTCAAAATAAGCTTCAATTTTAAATTAGCTAAAAATTTAAAATTAGAATTATGAAAGTAGAACAAATTTATACAGGATGCATAGCTCACGCAGCTTATTACTTAGAAGATCAAGGAGAAGCTGCCATTTTTGATCCATTAAGAGAAGTTCAACCTTATATTGATAAAGCTAATGAAGATCAAGCTAATATTAAGTATGTGTTCGAAACACATTTTCATGCTGATTTTGTCAGTGGTCACTTAGACTTAGCTAAAAAAACAGGCGCAAAAATAATATATGGTCCTACCGCTAAACCTGGTTTCGACGCTTTAATTGCTGAAGACAACCAAGAATTTAAAGTTGGTCGCTATACGGTAAAAGTTATTCATACTCCTGGACATACTATGGAGTCAACCACCTACTTATTAGTTGATGAAAATGGTAAAGAACATGGAATTATTACAGGAGACACTTTATTTATCGGTGATGTAGGACGCCCAGATTTAGCACAACACGTCATAGAAGATTTAACAGAAGAAAAACTTGCTGGGCATCTTTTTGATTCGTTGAGAAATAAAATTATGCCATTATCTGATGATTTAATAGTTTATCCAAACCATGGAGCCGGAAGTGCCTGTGGTAAAATGATGAGTCAAGAAACCACCGATACACTTGGGCATCAAAAAGAAACCAATTATGCTTTAAGAGCAGATATGACTAAAGATGAATTTATTAAAGAGTTACTTGACGGACTTACCGCGCCTCCAGGATATTTCCCAAAAAATGTACTTATGAATATCCAAGGTTACGACAGTATCGATCAAGTCATTGAACGTGGACAACAACCACTTAATGCTGATGCTTTTGAAGCTGCTGCAAACGAAACTAAAGCTCTAATTCTTGATACTAGAGAAGCTGAAGTCTTTAAAGATGGTTTTATCCCTAATAGTATTAATATTGGTTTAGACAATAACTTTGCACAATGGGTTGGCGAACTTATTCCAGACATTAAACAGCCTATATTATTAGTAACTGAGCCTGGTAAAGAAGAAGAAAGCATTATAAGGTTAGCTCGCGTTGGCTACGATTATTCTATTGGTTATTTAAAAGGAGGAATAAATACCTGGAAAGAGGCAGGAAAAGAGTTAGACCAAGTTACACGAATAGATGTAGATAATTTAGATAGCTTGTTAACAAACGATAGCGTAAAGATTATAGATGTTCGTAAAAGAAGTGAATATGATTCGCAACACGTTGTTGGTGCAGAAAATATTCCATTAAATGAAATTAATAAGCACTTAGCTGAATTGCCAAAAGAGAAATTTGCAATTCACTGTCAAGGCGGTTACAGAAGTATGATTGCTGCTTCAATATTGAAGCAACGAGGGTTTGACAACTTTGTAGATGTTCGTGGCGGATTTGATAAAATTTTAGAAGATGATATTGAAGTCACCGAATACGTTTGCCCATCAACTTTATTATAACACTATATAACTTAGCAGCTGATTAAAAATCAGCTGCTTTAAATGCAAAAAAAATGAAATCAATATTAAGTATCTTGATTATAGTTGTCTTCATAAGCTGTAATTCTTCATCTAATGAAGATACTTATGCTGTTAAAAAAGTACCAGAAAAATCTGAACTCAACAAGCAGGCAAATACTTTTTTCGCATCGGTTACCCAAATAGAAAAAAAAGATTTTAATGATGGAAAAGTAAATTTAGGTAAACAATTATACTTCGATAAACGTTTATCTAAGAATAATACAATAAGTTGTAACTCATGTCATAATCTTTCAACATTTGGAGTAGATAATCTTCCAACTTCACCTGGTGACACTAAAGAATTTGGAACAAGAAATTCACCAAGCGTCTTATACGCACATTTACATAGTTCACAGTTCTGGGATGGAAGAGCTAAAGATGTTGAAGAACAAGCTGGAATGCCTATTTTAAACCCAGTTGAGCATTCAATACCAGATACACTTTATCTTGTTGAAAAGCTAAAAAAAATAGATGCTTATGTTAATAGCTTTAACCAAATATATCCTGAAAGTGGTTTAACCTTTGAAAATCTTACAAATGCTATCGGTGCATTTGAAAGACAAATGACACCTGTAAGCCAGTTTGACCGTTATTTAGATGGTGATGAAAACGCTTTAACTGCAAAGCAAAAAGAAGGTTTAAAGGCTTTTATAAGTAATGCTTGTATAACCTGCCATAGCGGTGTAGCTCTTGGAGGTGGTATGATGCAAAAATTCGGACTATTTGGCGATTATTGGGAATATACTAAAAGTAAAAAAATTGATAAAGGTTTAGCTGAAGTTACCGGTAAATCTAGTGACGAGTATATTTTTAAAGTACCTAGTTTACGAAATATAACCAAAACAGGTCCCTATTTTCACGATGGTTCTGTAGAGAGCTTAGAAGAAAGTATAAAAATTATGGCTAAGCTTCAAAGTAATAAAGACATATCAGATGAAGAAGTCGAATTAATTATTTCATTCTTAGAAAGTCTTGAAGCTGATCTTGATCCTGAAATGAAAACACTCTAATTAATAAAAGCGCTCTTTCGAGCGCTTTTATAATTTAAAAACGACGTTTACTATTCCAATAAATTAAACGTGTTTTCTTAAATTCTAATTTTTCAGCTCTAGAAATAGATTGTCGACTAGAATTGAATCCTGATTTAGCAAGAGTTGCGTCCATAATTATTCGTTTTTAATGATTGATATGTATTAAATAGACGACTAGATATTTATTTTGTTACAGTACTATGCTAAACAAGGTAATAAAATTTTTATAAATGAAGACCACATTCTGTTTTTGGGTTATTATTCCATCTACCACTTCGGTCTTTTCCTGGTACTGTGCAATGCTTACATCCAATAGAATGGTAACCTTGACTAACTAATGGGTGAAATGGTAAGTTGTGTTTTTTAATAAATTCATCTCTTTCTTTTTTGGTGACATCTAACAAAGGATAAAATTTAAGTATTTCACCACGTTGTTCAAAAAAATTTAGTGTAGAACGGTGATCGCTTTGCCATTCCATTAATCCTGAAACCCAAACATTATAATTTTCTTTAATTACTTCTAACGGCTTAACCTTATTAATTGAGCAACAAAAATCAGGGTTTTTTGTCCATGTTTTGTCTTTAGTAGTAAATTCATGCTCATGTTTTAAGGCACTAACAGACTTAACATTTAATCCATAAGTTTTCGTCAACTGTTCTTTATAGGCTATGGTTTCATCAAAATGATAACCTGTGTCTATAAAATAAATTTCTTGCGACTTATTAATTTCAGAAAAAAGCTTTAGTAAAAATGCTGATGTCGCTGCGAAAGAACTGGTTACCATGACATCTTCCAATTCGAAATCTTTGTAAAGTTCTTTTATACGTTGGTGAATATTTAATGTTTTATATTTTTTGTTAAGTGTTTCAACTTCTGTTGAAGTTAATTTTTTTGTTTCGTTTACAAGCATAGATTTTTAAATGTAATTTGCGAAAATAAGAATGAAATTTTAAAATCATTTATTATTCCATATAAATCACTTTTAGTAAGCACAAAAAAAGACCGAAAAAATTTTCGGTCTTTAAAATTTTTAGTTGGTTGTTACAAATTTATTTTGAAGATTTCACTGCTAAGCTATAAATTACTAAACCAAATCCGATTTTATTAACAGCATCTCCAATGTTATATACAACATCCATGAATGATGCATCTACTCCAAAATCGATTCCGAATAAACCACCAGGTGTACCTAATATGTAACCTACTGGATAAATAGCCCATCCGACTAATACAAACCAACATAAAATTTTGTGAGCTTTAAGTACATCTCCACCTGCATTCTCTGCGAGTTTTCTTGCTTTACCTAACCAGATATCATAAACAATCACAAAGTACGCAATACCTGAAATTAAGCCCCATTGCCATGAAGCATCTCTCATAACTGCTTCTCCAAAGTAACCTGTAACTAGCATAATTACAGAGAAGAAAATTAAACGCCACATTAACGAACGCTTAGCGCCAGCTGCTCTCAAAATTAAAAAGAATTCAACACACATTAATGGAACTGTTAGAACCCAGTCAACATATCTGAAAAATGTTGGAGATTCTTGAAAAGCATCCCAGTAATCACGCATGTAGAAATAGTGTACTGCTGCAATAAATGTAATTAAACCAGACACTAAAACTGAAGTTCTCCACTTTTTATCAAACTGATTTAATGATAAAAAGAAAAAGGCAGATGCAGCCATCATGGCCATACTACCTACAAAAAAAGTAAATCCGACATAATCATCAGTTGCCATCTTGGTCATGTCAGACAATAAATACATAAAAGTTCTCATAGCTTTTAAATTTAAAATTTGTTTAATCAAATATACCCAAAACTTAAACACAATTATTTCATTTTAAGAAAACTTTTTAAATTATATTTGTCGATAATGTAGAGAACAATGGCAAAACTTTATAATTACATTATTGTATTAAATTTTTTTCTTGTTTGGATTGGATTTTACTTACCTGAACAAATTAAAACTTCTATTGGTCTTTTAGGCATATTAAGTATTGGCTTAATTCACGGCTCTAACGACATTTTTTTAATAAAAAATATTCAAAGACAGCAGCCTATTTTAAAGTACATTTTTTATTACTCGTTCTTTATCATTTCTTTTGCTGTTGCTTTTTATTTGATTCCTATTGTTAGTTTACCTGTTTTTATTCTTACTAGTGCTTATCATTTTGGTGAGCAACATTGGCAAAAAGTATTTTTAAGTGCACCTAATTACATCAAGCAGTTTTTTTTTATATGTTATGGTAATTTAGTTATCGGTTTAATTTTATACTTCAATCAAGCTGAATCTACCTTAATTATTGAAAATTTGAGTGATTTTAAAGTAACAAATACAATTTATTTTTTCAATGTTTTGGTAAGTGCTTTTTTAACCTTGAGTAGTTATATTTTATGTACAAAAAAAATAAACGTTAAAACATCAACTATCGTTTTAAACTTATTTTATTTATTGGTATTTACAGCTTCATTTTATGTGTCTGGTTTAATATGGAGTTTTGCTTTATATTTTGTTTTGTGGCATAGCTTACCATCATTAAAAGACCAAATAGATTTCAGCTTTGGAGGTTTTAATTTTCAAAATGTTTTGATATACCTTAAACAGTCATTGACGTATTGGTTGATTTCAATTATAGGCTTAATTGTATTTTATTTATTATTAAAAGATACCAAATACATACTTTCTATTTTATTTGCTTTTATTGCATCAGTAACTATTCCACATGTTTTTGTTGTAAAAAAAATGTTTGAGAAAAAGGCTTCAAACTAAAATAAAAAACCACTCCAAAGGTGAAGTGGTTTATAAACTATTTGATTTTACGTATTATGCTTCTTCTGTAGAGGATAACTTATTTATAGAAATACTAAGCTCTTCATCACCTTCATTGTAATCCATCATAATTGAATCGCCTTCTTCTATATCTGAATTAACGATTTTTTCAGCAAGTGCATCTTCAATATATTTTTGTATAGCTCTATTAAGTGGCCTAGCACCATATTGCTTGTCATAACCTTTTTCTGCAATAAAACTTTTAGCTGAATCAGACAATTTGAATTTGTAGCCAATTTCTTCAATTCTACTATACAATTGTTTTAGTTCAATATTAATGATTTTTTCAACATCTTCTTTTTCAAGTGCGTTGAAGATAATGACATCATCAACACGGTTTAAAAATTCAGGTGAAAATGCCTTTTTAAGCGCACCTTCAATAACTTTACGACTATTATCTTGTTCTTGAGATTTTTGCGCCTGTGTCCCAAATCCTACACCTGTACCGAAGTCTTTTAATTTTCTAGCACCAACATTAGATGTCATAATAATAATAGTGTTCCTGAAATCTACTTTCCTTCCTAAGCTATCTGTTAAATGGCCATCATCTAATACTTGTAACAACATATTAAACACATCTGGATGTGCTTTTTCTACTTCATCAAGTAAAATTACAGCGTATGGTTTACGTCTTACTTTTTCAGTTAATTGACCACCTTCTTCGTAACCAATATAGCCTGGAGGAGCACCAATTAATCGAGACACGGCAAATTTCTCCATATATTCACTCATATCTAATCTAACTAAAGCTTCTTCATTATCAAATAATTCACGTGCTAGGACTTTGGCTAATTGTGTTTTACCAACACCTGTTTGTCCTAAAAAGAAAAATGAGCCTATTGGTCGGTTAGGATCTTTTAGTCCAGCTCGGTTTCTTTGAATAGCTTTTACAACTTTAGATACTGCTTGGTCTTGACCAATTACTTTACCTTTAATTGTTTCAGGTAATTCTGCCAACTTATTGCTTTCAGTTTTAGCAATCCGATTAACTGGAATACCTGTCATCATAGAAACCACATCTGCAATATGTTCTTCATTTACAGAAACTCTATTTTCTTTAGATTCTTTTTCCCATTCTTCTTGAGCTTCAGCTAATTTATTTTCAAGCGTTTTTTCGTCATCTCTTAATTTAGCTGCTTCTTCATACTTTTGCTTTTTAACAACCGAATTTTTTAATTCTTTTATTTCCTCGAGTTCTTTTTCAATTTCAATAATGCGTTGAGGAACATTGATGTTGGTCATGTGTACTCGACTACCAGCTTCATCTAGTGCATCAATAGCTTTGTCTGGTAAAAATCGTTCAGTCATATAACGATTAGTTAATTTAACACAAGCATCAATCGCTTCATCAGTAAAAGTAACGCTATGATGATCTTCATATTTACTTTTAATGTTGTTTAATATTTCAACAGTTTCATCAATAGAAGTTGGTTGAACAATAATTTTTTGAAAACGTCTTTCAAGAGCGCCGTCTTTTTCAATATGCTGTCTATATTCATCTAGGGTAGTGGCACCTATGCACTGAATTTCGCCTCTAGCTAATGCTGGCTTAAACATATTACTAGCATCTAAACTGCCTGTAGCACCGCCAGCACCAACAATGGTGTGAATTTCATCGATAAATAGTATGATATCTTCATTTTTTTCGAGTTCATTCATAACCGCTTTCATGCGTTCTTCAAATTGACCGCGATACTTTGTTCCTGCTACTAAACTAGCAAGATCTAGTGTAACTAATCGTTTATCATATAATATTCTTGAAACCTTGCGGTTAACAATACGAAGCGCTAAACCTTCAGCTATAGCAGATTTGCCAACTCCAGGTTCACCTATTAATAAAGGATTATTCTTTTTTCTACGGCTTAGTATTTGTGAAACGCGTTCAATTTCAGTTTCTCGACCAACAACAGGGTCAAGTTTACCTTCTTCAGCCATAGCTGTTAAGTCTCGACCAAAATTATCTAAAACAGGTGTTTTTGATTTTTTGGCTGACTTAGATTTACTTGAAGCACTCCCTGAAAAAGGGTTTTTATCGGAATCGCCTTCTGGTGAAGACTCTCCTTGATAACTATCGGTAGGCAAATCCTGGTAATCACCATCTTGTGTCATCATAGATTTAAATTCTTCTTTAACATTATCATAGTCTATATTATACTTATTTAAAAGCTTTGTAGTTGGATCGTTTTCATTCCTTAAAATACACAATAACAGATGTGCTGTATTAATTAATGAATTTTGGAAAAGTTTAGCTTCTAGAAAAGTGGTTTTAAGTGCACGTTCAGCCTGACGAGTTAAATGAAGGTTCTTTTTATCTTTATTGAAATTAGTGTTTTCGTGGTCTGAAGGATTTAAAATTTCAACCTTTCTCCGAATTAATTCTAAATCTGTATTTAATGCACCAAGAATATTGACAGCTTTACTAGAACCATCACGTAGTAAGCCTAACATTAAATGCTCGGTTCCAATAAAATCATGGCCTAATCTTAAAGCTTCTTCCTTGCTTGAAGCGATTACGTCTTTTACTTTTGGTGAAAAGTTATCATCCATAATATCATTTTTCGATAAATCATCAATTATAATACCAATAAAAATAATACTAATAAATTAAGATGTTATAAACAAAAACTGTAAAAATGTCAGTTGTTAATAACTTAGCATCTTAGATTGATGATTAGGTTTGTAATATTGCTAAATTAGTTATTATTTTATGTAAATTAGCAGCTTTCAAATTTAATTTAATAAATTTTAATATATGACTGAAGGAGAACAGTTAATTCCTATTAATATCGAAGATGAAATGAAAACAGCCTACATTGATTATTCAATGTCTGTTATCGTTTCTAGAGCACTTCCAGATGTTAGGGATGGTTTGAAACCCGTGCATAGACGTGTGCTTTTTGGTATGCATGAACTCGGAGTATTATCAAATAAATCACACAAAAAATCCGCAAGAATTGTTGGTGAGGTTCTTGGTAAATATCACCCACATGGAGATACATCCGTTTATGATACAATGGTTAGAATGGCTCAAAGTTGGAGCTTACGTTATCAGTTAGTCGATGGCCAAGGTAATTTTGGTTCTGTAGATGGCGATAGTCCGGCCGCTATGCGTTATACAGAGGCTAGAATGCAGAAGATAAGCGAAGAGATGTTGGCTGATATTGACAAAGAGACCGTAGACTATTCGCTTAATTTTGATGACACTCTAGAAGAACCTACCGTTTTACCAACCCGAATTCCTAACTTACTTGTAAATGGTGCAAGTGGAATTGCCGTAGGTATGGCAACTAATATGCCACCTCATAATTTATCAGAAGTTATTGATGGTACAACAGCTTATATCAATGATAATTCAATTGAAGTAGAAGGTTTAATGGAGTATATAAAAGCTCCTGACTTTCCAACAGGTGGAATTATTTATGGTTATGAAGGTGTAAGAGAAGCTTTCAAAACAGGTAGAGGTCGTGTAGTTATGAGAGCTAAAACCCACTTTGAGGAAGTCAATGGAAAAGAATGCATCATTGTAACCGAAATTCCTTATCAGGTTAACAAAGCAGATATGATTAAAAAAACTGCTGACATGGTTAACGACAAAAAAATTGAAGGAATTTCATTAATAAGAGACGAATCTGACCGTAATGGAATGCGTATCGTTTATTTTTTAAAGCGCGACGCAGTTCCTAATGTTGTTTTAAATACATTATTTAAACATACTGCACTACAAACTTCATTTAGCGTTAATAATATCGCACTTGTAAATGGTCGACCTGAACAATTGAATTTAAAAGACCTTATTGTTCATTTTGTAGACCATAGACATGATGTGGTGATTAGAAGAACAAAATATCTTTTGAAAAAAGCCGAAGAACGCGCTCATATTTTAGAAGGACTAATCATTGCATCAGACAATATAGATGAAGTTATAGCTATTATAAGAGGTTCAAAAAATGCTGAAGAGGCTAGAACTAAACTGATTGAACGTTTTAGTTTAACTGAAATTCAAGCAAAAGCAATTGTAGAGATGCGATTGCGACAACTCACAGGTTTAGAACAAGATAAACTTCGTTCAGAATATGAAGAGCTCATGAAAACCATCGATGATTTAAAAGATATTCTAGCCAATGAAGATCGCAGGATGCAAATCATAAAAGATGAACTTCTTGAAATTAAAGAGAAGTATGGTGATGAAAGACGCTCTATTATTAATTTGGCTGGCGGTGATGTCAGTATTGAAGATATGATACCTAATGAAAGTGTTGTTGTAACAATTTCACATGCGGGTTATATTAAACGTACACCATTAGCTGAATACAAAACCCAAAGTCGTGGTGGAGTAGGGCAAAAAGCATCTACAACAAGAGATGAAGACTTTTTAGAATATATCTTTGCAGGAACCAATCACCAATACATGTTATTTTTTACCCAAAAAGGAAAATGTTTTTGGATGAGAGTTTATGAAATTCCTGAAGGTAGTAAAACTTCTAAGGGTCGAGCAATCCAAAACTTAATTAGTATTGAACCTGATGATAAGATTAATGCCTTCATTTGTGTTGAAGATTTAAACGATGAAGAATTTATCAACAGTCATTATGTTGTCATGGCAACAAAAAAAGGTCAAATCAAGAAAACAGTTTTAGAACAATATTCTCGTCCACGTAGTAATGGTATTAATGCCATCACTATTAAAGATGGAGATGAATTACTTTCAGCAGCATTAACAACAGGCGATAGCCACGTGATGCTTGCCGTTAAAAGTGGTAAAGCCATTCGCTTTGAAGAGGATAAAACAAGACCAATGGGTAGAAACGCCTCAGGAGTTCGTGGCATAAAACTTGCAGATGATAATGATGAAGTTGTTGGAATGGTTACAGTTAACAAACCTAAAGAAGAAACTATTTTAGTTGTTTCAGAAAACGGGTATGGAAAACGTACTTTTATAGATGATGAAGATGGTGAACAAATTTATCGCATCACAAATCGTGGTGGTAAAGGAGTAAAAACCATCACTATTTCTGAAAAAACTGGTTCACTTGTTGCTATGAAAAGTGTAACAGATGATGAAGATTTAATGATAATAAAAAAATCTGGTGTTGCTATAAGGATGTCTGTAAATGAACTCCGAGTTATGGGTAGAGCTACGCAAGGTGTAAAACTTATCAACTTAAAAGATGAAGATTCTATTGCAGCCGTTGCTAAAATAGCAAAACAAGATGAGGATGAAGATCTTGAAATTAAAACTTCAGAAGAGAATAATACTTCAACAGAATATTAATAATCCAATAAAAATAAATTTAAGTTTACAAACGACATGAAAAAGACAGTATTTAGTTTAGCCTTTTTAGCTACGACCTTAATCTTTGCTCAAAAAAGTGAAGTAAAAGATGCTGAAGATGCTTTAGAAGTTAATGATTTTGGAACGGCAATCAGCTTACTTAAGAAAGCAGAGTCTATGAAATCTGAATTAAATAACAGGTGGTTGTCTGAATTTTATCTATTAAAAGGCAAAGCTTATGAAATGAGAGCATTTGCAGGTAATAATACGCTTGAAGATATTGATATAGCTGCTAAAGCTTACGAAAATGCAATAGATTTAGGTAGAGATGTTGAAGACGCTAATAAGAAACTACAGGTTATGAAACAAAACCTAGTAAATAGCGCAATCAAAGATCAAAACAAAGGTGAAAACCTAACAGCTTCTAATAAGCTCTATAAGAGTTATACGCTTAACAAGAAAGATACCATGTATTTGTACTATGCAGCATCTGCAGCAGTTCAAGCCCAAAAATATGATGTAGCTATAGATTACTACAGTCAACTGATGGATTTAGGCTATAAAGGAATCAAAACACAATTTATAGCTACAAATGTCGAAACGGGTAAAGAAGAAGCATTCCAGACTAAAGATATGAGAGATTTTTCAGTCAAATCTGGAAAATATATCAATCCAAAAGATGAAGTATCTAAATCAGTTCGTGGTGAAATTGCTAAAAACATGACATTGATTTACATTCAACAAGATAAAACTGAAAAAGCACTTGAAGCTATTGCAGAAGCAAAAAAAGAGAGTCCTGACGACTTAGAAATTCTTCAAGCAGAAGCAGACCTATATTACAGATTGGGTAATATTGAAAAATATAATCAAATTATGAAAGAGGTTGTAAATGAAGATCCAAATAATCCTACTTTATATTATAATCTTGGTGTAAGTGCTGAACAACTAGGCGATTTAAAAGGTGCTCGTGAATATTACGAAAAAGCAATTGAACTTGATCCTAAGTTAGAAAATGCCTATGTAAATTTAGCTACAGCAACATTAGCTAAAGAAAAGGAACTTGTAGAGCAAATGAACAAACTAGGAACTTCTCCCGCAGAAAATAAAAAATATCAGGAACTCAATAAAGAACGAAAAAAGTATTATCGTGAAGCTTTACCTTATTTAGAAAAAGTTGTTGAAATTAATCCTAAAAACTTAGATGCGTTAAAAACTTTATTAAATATATATTATCAATTAGCTGAAGATGAAAAGGCTAAGAAAATTAATAGTCAAATTAAAGAATTAACAGGAGAATAAATAAATTTAATTTTAAACAAATAAAAAAAGCGGTTCAAAAAGAACCGCTTTTTTTATTAACCTAAATACTTTTTAAGTATTTTATTTTTTGACTGATGTTTAAGGCGTCTTATGCCTTTTTCTCTAATCTGTCTTACACGTTCTCGACTTAAATCAAAAGTATCACCAATTTCTTGAAGTGTCATTGCTGGTTGATTTCCAATGCCGTAATTTAATCTTATTACATCAGCTTCTCGCTGAGACAAAGTATCAAGTGCTCTATTAATTTCAACACTTAAAGAATCTCTCATTAACTGGTCATCAGGAGTAGGAGATTCTGCAGAACTTAATACATCATATAAGTTAGAATCATTCTCACCTTCTTTAAAAGGCGCATCCATCGATAAATGACGCCCAGAATTTTTCAGCGCAACTTTTACTTGTGATTCACTCATTTCAAGCTCTTTCGCTATTTCAGAAGCTGATGGTGGTCGTTCATTAACTTGCTCTAAATGAGAAAAAGTCTTATTAATTTTATTAATAACACCTATTTTATTTAAAGGTAACCTTACAACACGAGATTGTTCGGCAAGTGCTTGTAAAATAGATTGTCTAATCCACCAAACCGCATATGAAATAAATTTGAAACCACGAGTTTCATCAAAACGTTTAGCAGCTTTAACTAAGCCAACATTACCTTCATTAATTAAATCAGGAAGTTTTAAGCCTTGGTTTTGGTACTGCTTAGCTACAGAAACAACAAAACGCAGGTTAGCATTTGTTAATTTTTCGAGGGCAACTTGATCACCTTCTCTAATTCGTTGAGCTAATTCAACCTCTTCTTCAGCTGTTATTAAATCAACTTTACTAATGTCTTGTAAATATTTATCTAAGGATTTGGATTCACGATTGGTTACTTGTTTAGTTATCTTTAATTGTCTCATATATAGTAAAAAATATTAAAGTATTAATATAGAAATCTTGCTAAGATAGTGATTTAAAAGTAAATATCCAAATTTATATTTGATTATCAATCATTTACAGTTCAGTAAGGTTAAATAAAACTATTAAAAACCATATGATTGTTCTTAACCAATTATAACTAATGAGGTTTTTTAAGTCTGTTGTATTATTTTGCCTAGCTTCTATTTTTTGATGCAAAGGGACAAAGTATATAAAGGTTATTAACCAAACTGCGACAATTAAAACAGTTTGAACAATTTCAACATAGCTAAAATCAAATAATAAAGTATAGGCGTGCATAGCAACTTGAGTCATCATTAGTGGAGCTACTATGGCTGTAATTCTTGGAGTGTAAGTTTGATGCCATTGTACTAAATCGATTTTAGAGTAATATGTAAATGAAGGATAAACAATCACCTGAACCATCAAAATTAGTACAAGTAAACCGAAATCTACCCAAGGTTTTAAAACTTCTATTATCATTTCTCTTAATTAATTATAAGCAAATTGCTAGATTACTAGCTTAGATTTAATAATGCAAAAATAGGGCAGAGCCAATTCAAGAAATGCTAAAAACTTATTAAACTAAAAAAGCCATCTTGTCAAAAAGATGGCTTTTACTTATCTGTTATAAAAACTTACGATTTGATTTCAACTAACTCAAGATCAAAAGTTAAATCATGTCCTGCTAATGGATGGTTAGCATCAACTACAATATGGTCGTCATTAACTTCAGCGACACGTAATTGACGTTCAGTACCATCTGGATTTTGAGAAACTAATCCCATACCAACTTTTGGTTCAATTTCTTTAGGTAATTGTGCTTTATCTACCTTTTGAAAAAGCTCTTCACGAACATCACCATAAGCTTCATCTTTTTTGATGTTTATTGTTTTCTTTTCGTTAACTTTCATATCAATAACACCTTTTTCAAAACCAGGAATTAGCATACCTTCACCTAAGGTAAATTCTAATGGCTCACGCTCAAGTGAACTATCAAATACTTCTCCATTTGAAGCTAATTTTCCTGTGTAATGTACTTTAATGGTGTCTTTTTCTTTTACTTGACTCATAAAAATGTAATTTACTGATTTAAAATTATTTGCAAAACTAGGGTTTCTTTAACGCAATACCATAAAAAAGACCAATTAATTGTTTAATTAGCTCTATTTATGGCTTAGTTTATTAATTTTTTCAAAAAACAATGCCTCTCAACTTCAGTTCGTTTTAATTTAGTTTTAAAAAATTTAATGTCTGCAAAATCTAAAAAACCAGATCAAGTAGTTTTTAATTCTGAAACTGAAAAATATGAAGCTAGTATTTTACCTTATGGAACTAATTCTAGTGCGCCTAAAATAACTCCAAACGATTTAACAGGCTGGAAAAATTCTAATGTTGCTAAAGTTAATCACCAAATTAATACTGAGTATGAAAATTTAAAATCACAGTTTGAAGACTTGATGGATAAATTTAAATACAATAATTTAATATACAGTGCCAAATTTAACTTTGAGCCTATTGTTGGTCAAATTTACCACCTATATCGTGATAAAAATGAAGATTTATTTTTATCTCTAATCTCACCAAGCGAATGTAGTTTTAATTATCAAGGTAGCTTCAAATTAAATGAGGATAAATTATGGATTAAAGTAGAAAAATCTTAATAATGTTTGTTTATCATTAAATCCTGTTCTCCTTAAAACAAAAATCCAATTTTATTAAATTGGATTTTTGTTTTTTATAAGTATATCTCAATATTGTTTAATCTAGTACAGACTGAAATTCTTTTAAATTTGGAACTAATTTGATAGTAACACGTCTATTTTTTGCTCGACCTTCAGCTGTTGAATTATCAGCTATGGGTTGGTATTCACTTGCTCCGCTTACTAAAACTCTCTTAAGGTTTACATTAAATTTTTCATTTAAAATTCTAGCTACTGAAGCGGCACGTTTTAAACTTAACTCTAAATTATCTTTTACAAATTTGTTTGGCGTAACTTTTACATTGTCGGTATGTCCTACAATGCTTACTTTAATATTAGACTTTAAGTTAATAGTGTTTGCAATATTTTCAATTAAATCATAAATAGAAGGTTTCACAAAAGCACTTCCAGATTTAAATAATATGGCGTTAGATATATCAATTTCAACTAAAGCTTGATTGACATTTACATTTAAAAAGTTTGCATTTTCAGTTTTTGAATCCTCAGCCATTTGGCTTAACAAAGACGATTTGATGTTTTCAGAAATGGCTATGTTAAGTGAATCTTTAAAGTTTTTAGCAGATGCCAATTTAGATTCGTCGATATTTTGCAAGATTCTATCAACTTTTTGACGAGTTTCTGGCAGAATCATCGTGCCGTCTTCAGTCATTGTTAGTTTATTTTCATTATCGGCTTGTAAATTTTCAACTTGAGCTTGGTAAGCAAATATTTTATCTTCTATAGCTTCAACTTGGTCTTTAATTGAATCATTTTCCTTCCTAAGCTGAGAAATTTCTTCAGATTTTAGTTGGAGTTTATTTTCAGCTTGTGTTAATTTTTTTTTCGAAACACAACTGCTTAATAGAATTCCTAAAATTGTTAATGTGATTAAATTTTTTTTCATCTTCTTTTATTGTTTTGGACCATAAGCTAAATCTCCAGCATCTCCAAGACCTGGGATTATATAAGCTTTTTCATTTAAATGATCATCTTTAGATGCAACCCAAAGTGTCACTGGCAAGTTACTGAAATTTTGTTTTAAATAACTAATTCCCTCAGGTGCAGCGACAACTGTTGCAATGTGAATGTGAGTAGGTGAGTGGTTACTTAATAATTGTTGTAGACTTTTTACCATCGAATGACCAGTTGCTAACATTGGGTCTGCAATTATTAAAGTCTTATTATTAATATTAGGTAAAGATTTATAAGCCAAATCTATTATTATTTTACCATTATTATTAATTCTATTTGCTGAAATAAATCCGTTTTCTGCATGGTCAAAATAACTTAAAAAACCTTGATGAAGTGCTAAACCTGCTCTTAAAATTGATATAATTACAGGTTGAGATACTAAATTAATTGACTTTTTATCACCAAGAACTGTTTTAATTGTTTTAGGCTCAAAAGCTAAAGACCTACTTATTTCATAAGCCATTATTTCACCAATTCTTTTTAAATTATTCCTAAAAAGATGAGCGTTTTTTTGATAATTTTCTTCACGAATTTCGTTTACAAATTGATGTAAAATAGAAGGTGTTTGATCTAATATTTTAATTTGCATCATTAAAATTTTAAGCAAACATACAAAATTATACTATTTATGGAATTTTAACATCTCCAGAATCACTTTCCTGAAGCTGCATTAAATCGTTAATTTGTGTAATAAATATTGCTTTATTTCCACGAATAGCAATACCATGTTTAATTACAGCTTGGTTATGGCTTAGTAACTTTAAAAGTTGGTTTGGTTCTACATCAATATTTTTCCCCAATTTAGAAGTTATTATTTCATGATCGAAATTAATTAAATCATCCACCTTAACCTTCAATAAATCAGCTAAATCAGCCCATTGAGTTTCTGTGAGTTGAACTTCTTCTAAATTAACTACTTTTGTAATTGCTTTTGAAGCTTCGGCAACGGCAATACTTTGCTTTGCTAAACGATTATCGGTATGAATGTATAATGTAATTTCGTTGTTATTAGTAGATATAACTCCCATATTTTTGTTATTATTAGACATATTTTTTGTTCTAATGTATTAAAACTTTTAGTTTAGAAAATCTATTTAATAAAACTTTATAAACAATTGATAAGAATTTATGAATAAACCTAAAATTGCTATTATTGGTGCTGGTGTTAGTGGCCTTGTTGCAGGAATTAATTTAAAAAATGCTGGTTACAATTTTGATATTTTTGATGCCTCAGATCGAGTTGGTGGTCGCGTAAAAACCGATTATAGAGAAGGTTTTAAATTTGATCACGGTTTTCAAGTACTTTTAACGGCTTATCCAGCCGCTCAAAAATATTTAGATTTTGAATTACTTGATTTAAAATACTTCAAACCAGGCGCTAAAATATTTAAAAATGGAAAGTCACAATCAATCGGTGACCCATTAAGAGATTTAAGTTTGTTAATACCAACTATTACTGCAAAAATTGGGAGTATCAGTGATAAATTTAAAATACTAAAACTAAGATCTTATTTACAAAACCAGTCTTTTGATTCTATTTTTAGAAAAAATGAAGTCACGACCTTAGAATATTTAAAAGAGTTTGGTTTTTCAAGTCAAATAATTCAAGATTTTTTTAAACCCTTTTTTTCTGGGATTTTTCTAGAAACAGAACTTAAAACATCATCACGTAAATTTGAATTTGTTTATAAAATGTTCACAGAAGGTTATGCCGCTGTACCCAGTAAAGGAATTCAAGCCATTTCTAATCAATTGGCAGCAAAACTTGATAAGTCGAATTTTAATTTTAATACCACAATTAAAAATGTCAATAACCAAACCATTAGTTTTAAAGATGGGAAAACTTCAACTTATGATTATGTGATAATAGCTACTGAAGCATCTCAACTGATCTCAAACTTAAACAATCAAGAAATCGAGTGGAAGTCTGTCGAAAACCTATACTATAAAACCACTTCAAATTTAAATCCAAGTATAATCAACCTAATTGCTGATAATCAAGCCCTCATCAATAATTTTCATTTAGAACATCAAAACAATCAACCCATTATTTCTGTGAGTGTTGTTAAGGAACATGACTTGACAAAAGAACAATTAATTGAACATGTTAAACAAGAACTTAGAGATTTATGCCATATTGAAGTATTTGAGTGTATAAAATATTTTTCGATTAAAAAAGCATTACCAATTATGGCATCTGTTAACTACATGTTACCAAAATCAGAAACTCAATTAAAAGATCATATTTTTTTAGCAGGTGATCATCTAGCAAACGGTTCATTAAACGCAGCGATGCTTAATGGAGAGTCTGCAGCACAAGCTGTTATTGAAAAGATTGAAAATGGAATTATTAACATAGAAGGTTAAAATTTAGATTAAATAACTGATGATCTGTATATTACTATAAAATTATATTATGAAATATTTGAAGTTTATAGGTGTAATTATAATAATAAGTTTCATTCAAGCCTGCGCCAGTTCTTCAATAATTGCTACTGAAGAACAAAAGGCTAAGCTTGAACAAATCATAAATGATGAATCCTTTAATATAGAATCGAAAGTGGCGTATCCAATGCCATCATCAGGTATGAATGCTGTAAGCAATTTAAATTTATTACCATTTGGTAGTTCAGCTAATAGAATTGATATATCGATGACCGCTAATCACATTAAATTTTTGGAAGATTCTATAGATATTAATTTACCATATTATGGTGAGCGTCAATTAGGTAATGGATATTCAAATGAAAATGGAATTAATGTTCAAGGTAAACCAAAGCACGTATCGATAGATTACAATGAATCAAAAAAGAGATATCGTATTAAGTTTGAGGCTAAAAATAAAACAGAATCATTAAATTTTGATATTTCGATTTATCATAATTTAAAAACATCTGTACGCATCAATAGCTCAGACCGAACAAGTATTCGTTTTGATGGTAACGTTAAAATGATAGAGGATTAAATTTAAACTTTAATCTTCTATTTGTTAGATTTTATTTTACATAATATAAATTATAAGACAAATATATGAATAAATAACACCGAACCTAAAAACAAGTTCGGCGTTATTTGATTGGTTCTCATAAATTAGTTAATGAAACTATTTTAAAGTTTTCATATCAATAACAAATCTGTATTTAACATCAGAATTTGTTACACGCTCATAAGCATCATTAATATGTTGCATATCAATCATTTCTACATCGCAAGTAATATTATGTTTTCCACAGAAATCTAACATTTCCTGGGTTTCTTTTATACCACCAATTAATGAACCAGATACACGTTTACGACCTAAAATAACAGATGCGCCGTGCATTGGTTCTAGTGGCTCTATTGCACCTACTAAGCACATGGTTTTATCTCGTTTTAATAAAGTTAAATACGGATTCATATCGTGTTTTACGGGAATTGTATTCAATAAAAAATCAAAGCTGTTAGCATGATTTTTCATTTGTTGACTATCTTCTGAAATCAAAACTTCGTGTGCACCTAATTTTTTGGCATCTTGAGCTTTGTCTTCAGATCTCGTGATCATTACAACATGAGCGCCAAGTGCATTAGCAAATTTAATTCCCATATGGCCTAAACCACCTAAACCAACTACACCAACTTTGTCACCTTTTTTAACATTCCAATGGCGTAATGGCGACCAAGTCGTAATACCAGCACATAATAAAGGTGCAGTTGCTTTCAAATCTAAACTTTCAGGAACATTTAAGACGAAATGTTCATCAACAACAATTTCTTGAGAATATCCGCCAAATGTATGGCCGCCTAAATGTTTATCTTTACCATTATACGTACCAACCATTCCTTCTTCACAAAACTGTTCTAAATCATCTTGGCATGATGGACAACTTCTGCATGAATCTACCATACAACCTACACCAACAGTTTGACCAATTTTAAATGCGGTCACATCATCGCCAATAGCTTCAACAGTTCCAATAATTTCATGACCTGGTATAACAGGATATTTACTGCCACCCCAATCATTTCTCACGGTGTGAATATCACTATGACAAACACCACAAAAATCAATTTTAATTTTTACATCTTTCGGATTTAAATCTCTTCGTTCTATTTTTAATTCTTCTAATGCTGCATCTGAAGATTTAGCACCATAAGCTTTAATTGTTTTCATAAATTTTTTATTTCAAAACTAAGGTTAAATCATTCTGAACAATTCAAATTTTAAATTTTTGATATTTATTTAACTTTATTAATAAAGTCATCTTTAATCAAATGTTCAACTTTACAATATGATTTATAACAGTATTGTTTTATTGAATGCGTTTGCCTTTTTAGTTTATGGTTTAAGTTGTTTATTAACTACTAAAATGAAAGATGAGTTCAAGCGATTTGGGATACCTCAATTTAGAATTCTTACAGGAATTTTACAAGTTTTAGGTGGTCTAGGCTGTATTATCGGCTTTATTTGGCTTGACCAATTACTATTTATATCGACTATTGGGCTGGCTATTTTAATGTTTAGTGGAATTATTGTTCGATTAAAGATTAAAGATGCTTTATTTGCAGCAATGCCAGCTTTAACCTTTTTCATTTTAAATTTAATTATAGCTTACAAAACCTATATTTTATTATAAACTTAATTAGCGTTAATACTATTTTTAGCATAATTATGCCATTTTTCAATACACTGCTGCATATCTT
Organism: Psychroflexus sp. ALD_RP9; assembly: GCF_017311165.1. Lineage (GTDB taxonomy): Bacteria > Bacteroidota > Bacteroidia > Flavobacteriales > Flavobacteriaceae > Psychroflexus. The sequence continues at coordinate 2,465,412 of NZ_CP062973.1, forward strand.
TAGGTAAATCTGCTTCAAACTTTAAAAATGCTCCTGTAGTTGGGTGTTCAAACCCTAAGGTTTTAGCATGTAAGGCTTGACGTGGTAAAATTTTAAAGCAATTATCTACAAACTGTTTGTATTTAGTAAAAGTTGTTCCTTTTAAAATTTTATCGCCACCGTAGCGCTCATCGTTAAATAACGTATGACCGATGTGTTTCATATGCACACGAATTTGATGTGTACGACCCGTTTCTAATTGACAACTCACTAAAGTCACGTAACCTAAGCGTTCAATAACTTTATAATGCGTAATAGCTGGCTTACCTTGATCTGCGTCATCACCTTCAAAAACTATATTTTGTAGGCGATTTTTAGGATTACGACCAATATTACCTTCTACTCGACCTTCATCCTCTTTTATATTTCCCCACACAATAGCAACGTATTCACGTTCACTTGTTTTATTAAAAAATTGTTTTGAAAGATGCGTCATAGCTTTTTCTGTTTTGGCAACAACAAGCAAACCACTTGTATCTTTGTCAATTCTATGAACTAAACCTGGGCGATCACTAGAATTATTTGGTAGGTGGTCAAAGTGATAAACTAACGCATTTATTAATGTTCCTGAATAATTTCCGTGACCTGTATGCACAACCATGCCAGCTGGTTTATTTACTACTAATAAATCATCATCTTCGAAAACTATATCAAGCGGAATATTTTCTGGAGTAAGTAAATTTTCATAAGGTGGATAGCTCAACAATACCTTAACTTCATCAAAGGCTTTTACTTTATAATTTTGTTTAACCGGTTTACCGTTTACGAAAATGTTGCCTTCTTTTGCTGCAGCTTGAATTTTATTTCGAGTGGCGTTTTCTATAAAATTCATTAAAAACTTATCTACTCTAAGTGGCTCTTGACCTGATGCTGCTGTAAAACTATGATGCTCAAATAAATCGTCGCTATCAATAACTTGATTGTCGTTTTGCATGTTAAATTAAGGATTTACAGTGTTGTTATTTAAGTCTTTAGCTTTATCAGTATCCTGACCATACTTTAAATTTCCGTCGCCTACAACAATATCGATAACACTTTTTTTAGGAAGTTTATCTCCTGATTTTAAAACTTGTCCATTATTCTGTAATTCTAAAACAGCTCCTTTAGCCATGTCGGGTTTTTCTATTGTATCGCCAATTTTAAATCCTCTTGCTAATAAACTAGGCTGGACTTGACGTAAGGTTTTTCTAATCAAGTTATCTGGAATTTCAACTTTTGCATAACCTGATGGATTTACTGTAAGATATATCTTTCTTTGCTCTTTTACCTTTTTTCCTGGCAATGGTGTTTGATCTAACACCGAAAATGGTGGATATTCAGGGTTAAAACTGGCAGAATCTAAAACTGTATAGCGTAAATTCATCTCATCTAACTTCTTATCTACAATATTTAGGGACAGTTTTGATAAATTAGGAACTGTAATTGTATCACCATGATTGGTTGTAAATTTTAACCATTGTAAAGTACCAAATACAATAATCACTAGCGTAACAATAGCAATACCTAATTGTATAAGGAACTGTTTACTGAAAATGAATTTTAAAAGAGACATTTATTAATTTTTAAGCAAATATACATATTAAAAAAGCATAAAAAAATCGGTAAAACATATGGTTTTACCGATTTTAAGAACTTATAATTCAATTTCTTATTCTTTGTGCATAAAAGATTGCTTTCCTAAAAGCTCTTCTTCTGTTTCTTCATGTTCTTCATCTGGTACACAACAATCTACTGGGCAAACTGCTGCGCACTGTGGTTCTTCATGAAAACCCATGCATTCGGTACATTTATCAGCAACTATGTAATAAAGTTCGTCACTAATTGGCTCTTGAGCTTCATTTGCATCAGCTTCTTTACCATTGGGCAATACTATTTGTCCATCTAGATCAGTTCCATCTGCATAGCGCCAATCATCCGCACCTTCATATATTGCTGTATTTGGACATTCTGGTTCACACGCACCACAATTTATACATTCGTCAGTTATTTTGATAGCCATTTTTTCTTATTTATGTAGTTTTGTTCAAAAATAACCACAAACAAGCTGAAAAACAAACTCTATGTCTTTAGATGATAAAAAAAAGGCGTTAATTGACTTAAGTCAGTTTCTTCAAAATCATATTAATGAAGTTAAAAGTAACTCTGAAATTGATTTACATCATAAGTTAAATGAAGCAATTGAGCTAAGTCAACAACATAACACTTGGTTTACTAATGAATTCATTTACAAATCATTATCAAGCTGGTCTAAAGCATTAAATGAAATAAATTTAAAAACTTGGTTATCTAATTATAATCTTGAAGATTTAAACCCAAACTCTCATGTGGTTGCCATTATTTGCGCTGGTAATATTCCTCTTGTTGGTTTTCATGATTGCTTGTGTGGGTTAATAACTGGTCATAATTTAATTATAAAATATTCTAGTAAAGATCAATTCTTACTTCGGTTTATGGTTGATTTTTTACTCAACACTGGAGCGTTTTCTTCTCAGGTTATATTTACTGATGGTCAATTAAATAATTTTGATGCTGTAATTGCTACAGGAAGTAATAATACATCACGTTATTTTGAATATTATTTTAGAAATAAAGCAAGTATCATTCGGAAAAATAGAAATTCTGTAGCTGTATTAACTGGCCAAGAAACTTCTTCAGAATTAGAAAAATTAGGCCAAGACATTTTTTCATATTTTGGTTTAGGTTGTCGTAATGTTTCAAAATTATATGTTCCTGAAAATTACGATTTTAAACATTTTTTCGAATCGATTTATAAATTTTCAGATATTATTAATCACCACAAATACGCAAATAACTACGACTACAATAAAGCTGTATATTTAATGAGTGATATAAAATTATTTGATAACAATTTTATAATATTAAAACATGATACCGGCTTCAGCTCGCCTATTGCCTGCTTGTTTTATGAGTATTATTCCGATGAAAATCAACTTGTTGAAGAACTTCAACAAAAAGAAAGTCAGTTGCAATGTGTAGTCGGAAACACAGCATCTTGCACAGTTAGATTTGGCGAAACACAATCTCCAGAATTATGGGATTATGCCGATGGCATTGATACGATGAATTTTTTACTAAATTTATAGGCTTAAAAAGAAAGAAACATATTATGAATCGACCTCACAATTTCAGTGCTGGACCTTGTATTTTACCGCTTGAAGTATTTGAAAAGGCCTCACAATCAGTCATTGACCTAGATCTTTCTGGTTTATCTATTCTTGAAATTTCGCATCGTAGTCCTGCTTTTGTTAAAATTATGGAACGTGCTCAAGATTTGGCATTATCGCTTACTGGACTTCAAAATAAGGGTTATAAAGCTTTATTCCTGCAAGGTGGAGCAAGCCTTCAGTTTTTAATGACGACTTACAACTTGCTTGAAAAAAAGGCCGCCTATCTCGATACAGGAACATGGTCTTCAAAAGCCATCAAAGAAGCTAAACTGTTTGGAGAAATTGATGTTATTGCTAGCTCTCAAGATAAGAATTATAATTATATTCCTAAAAACTATAAAATTACTGAAGACTATGATTATGTGCACTGCACAAGCAATAACACAATCTTTGGCACACAAATTAAACACTTCCCTTCTACTTCATCGCCGTTGGTTTGTGATATGAGTAGTGATATTTTTTCTCGTGAAATCGATTTTTCAGCATTTGATTTAATTTATGCTGGTGCTCAAAAAAATATGGGGCCTGCTGGTGCTACTTTAGTTTTAGTTAAAGAATCAATTTTAGGGAAAGTAACACGTCAAATACCATCTATGCTTAATTATCAAACCATGATTAGTAAAGATAGTATGTTTAATACGCCACCAGTATTTTCAGTTTATGTTTCAATGCTCAATTTAGAGTGGCTTGAACGCAATGGCGGAATTAAAGCTATAGAAGAAAAAAATAAAGTGAAGGCTGAAATGATTTATACTGAAATAGACCGAAATCCTTTATTTAACGGTTTTGCTGAAGTTGAAGATCGATCGATGATGAATGCGACCTTTAATTTAACAGATGATAAATTGAAGTCTAAATTTAATGACTTAGCCCAAAAGCACCAATTAAATGGCATCAACGGCCACAGAAGCGTCGGCGGCTATCGCGCTTCTATGTACAATGCTCTACCTTTAGAAAGTGTTGAAGCACTAGTTAATGCCATGAAAACTTTAGAAAAAATAGCTTAATAGCTTTTAAAGAATAAAATATAATTTAAATATATGAACATATTAGCAAATGATGGCATATCAAAATCTGGTGTTGATAAGCTTGAAACCAGCAATTTTAAGGTTTTCCAAACTAAAGTTGCTCAAGAACAATTAGCCAACTTTATTAACAATAATAACATCGAAGTTATTTTAGTAAGAAGTGCAACTAAAGTTCGTAAAGAATTAATTGACCAGTGCCCTAACCTTAAAATTATTGGACGTGGTGGTGTTGGCTTAGACAATATTGATGTTGATTATGCTAAATCAAAACATATTGAAGTTATAAATACACCAGCAGCTTCTTCAGAAAGTGTTGCCGAACTCGTAATTGGTCATGCCTTAAGCTGTTTACGTTTTTTAAAGGATGCCAATCGCGCAATGCCTCTTGAAGGTGACCAAAATTTTAAAGCGCTGAAAAAAAATTATGCTGGAGGACTAGAATTAAAAGGCAAAACCATGGGAATTGTTGGTTTTGGTAGAATTGGTCAAACTGTTGCTAAAAAAGCTATTGGACTAGGAATGCATGTGATAGCGTATGATAAATTTATAGAAGAGACAAATATTAAAATTGAATTCTTCGATGGTCAATCGCTTAATTTTAATATAAAAACCTCAAGTTTTGAAGAGCTTTTAAAATCTTCTGATATTATAACGCTTCATGTACCATCTCAAAACGATTATATTTTAGGAAAAGCTGAATTTGAAAAAATGAAATCAACCGCGGGAATTATTAATACAGCTCGTGGTGGAGTTATAGACGAGTTTGCTTTAGTTGAAGCTTTAAATAATTCTAAAATAGCGTTCGGTGCCTTAGATGTTTTCGAAAAAGAGCCAACACCAGAAATTGCTTTATTAATGCAAGATAAATTGTCCTTAAGTCCACATATTGGCGGTGCTACGATTGAAGCTCAATCCAGAATTGGTGAAGAATTAGCAGAACAAATCATTGAAATTTATAATTCAAAAAAATGAAGCAACTCACTTTAATTTTATGCTTTGCTTTGTTTCAAATTGGTTTTTCTCAGATTCAAACTGGCAAAGCTTCGTTTTACGCAGATAAATTTGAGGGTCGTCAAACGGCGAGTGGCGAAATTTATACACATAACAAAGCAACTGCAGCTCACCGTAAATTAGCATTTGGCACTAAAGTACGCGTTACTAATTTAGCTAATAATAAAAGTGTTATCGTGGTTATCAACGATCGCGGGCCATTTATACGTGGTCGGATTATAGATTTATCAAAATCTGCTGCACAGATTTTAGGTTTTGTTGGTAGTGGTGTTGCTGATGTAAATGTAGAAGTTTTAAGCAATAATGCTTCACAAACTGAAATCACTAAAACTTCTCAATCAACTCCAGCAACTTCAACTGATACAGAAGCTCCTAATCGAATTACGTCAACGGCTATAAATAACTATAGTTCATCTGACTTTTACTCACTTAAAGTTAATCAAATTCAACCTGACTTTATCGGTGTTCAAATTGGAAGTTTTAAAGAAATGGCAAACCTGATTCGAATGGCTGACCGATTAAAATTAAGTTATAATGAATCTGTAACGGTGCAAGTTAAAACCGTTAATGAAACACGTTTATACTCACTTATTTTAGGTAATTTTGGCAATCGATTAGCAGCAGAACGCTTTATTAAAAAAATTAGTAAAGATTATCCAGATGCGTTTATTGTAGATATGCAGTAAACCAAATGATAAATAATTTCGTATCTATTACGAAATTTCACTTTAGTTGTTTATGAAAAAATTAAAAGAAAAATGGGGCATCAACTCTAATTTTCAGTTTATAATGATCCTCGTTGGTTTTTCAATCACTGGTTCGTTATCAGCTTATTTAGCTGGCCCAATTTTAAATTATATTGGTTTACAAAAATCAAATTTCGAGAATATTTCATTTGGAGTCGTTTTATATTACATTTTACGAATCTTGTTTATTTTTCCTGTTTATCAAATTTTACTCGTAGTTGTTGGCGCTGTAATTGGTCAATTTAAATTCTTTTGGAATTTCGAAAAGAAAATGCTGTGCCGTTTAGGTCTAAAACATTTTTGTTAATAAGTGATTAATTTCATAGAACTCATGTAACTTTTTATTAAAATTGCAGTCTAACTATTAATGAATTTAATTAAAGCGACATATTCAATTATTTTTGCTCTTTTACTACTATCCAGTAGTACAAATTTTCATGCTTTATCACATTTATTGGAAAGTGATGATTTAGACAACATTGAGCATTGTGACACATGTGATGAATTTACATATTCACAAGTTGAAAAAAGCTTTATTATTCAACCTTCAGTTGAAGCCCATACACATAACACTTACGTTTCTGCAGCTTTAGATTTATTTAAAAACACTTCAGTTTCTGTAAGCTTAAAGCAATCTGGTCAATTTTATAATAAACCTCCGCCGACTTTTAGTTAAACCACACCGACCTAGTGTCTAACCACAAATGTGTTTTAATTATAAGTTGTAATGCAAATCAAACATTTAAGTTTACTATTACTTTTATTTTTTTCTTTTATTACATTTAGTCAAACTAAATGCGACTATTCTATTGAGGTAAAGCTCGTTAATGCCTCAGATTTGTCACCTATTTATGGCGTTGTTGTTAAATTCACCGAAATCAATAAAACCTATTTATCTAATCAACAAGGTTATTTAACTATTGAAAATGTTTGTGAGCCATTAGCCCATTTAGAAATATTGAGTCAATTTTATAAAGCAAAAACAATTGAAGTTGATTTAAGAAAGCAGTCTCAAATAACCGTTAAACTAGAAGAGTTACAACAAGAATTAGCTGAAGTTATTGTACAAAATGATATAGCTCCACAACAACAAATTAACCAGCTTAATGCAACTCAAATAGAATCTCAATTTTCGGGTTCACTAGCGAAATCTTTAGATGAAATTCCAGGTGTAAATTCAATCGAAATTGGCGCTGGTTCTTCTAAACCAACCATTAGAGGTTTTAGTTTTAACCGCGTATTAGTAACGGAAAACGGTATGCGTCATGAAGGACAACAATGGGGTTCAGACCATGGTTTAGAAGTAGATGCACTATCAGTTGAAGATGTTGAAGTTATTAAAAGTGCTAGTGCTTTAGCTTATGGAAGTGATGCTATAGGTGGTGTAATTAAACTCAACACAAATAAAGCACCTCAAGAAGAAGGTCTTTCAGGTAACTACAAATTATTCCTTAGAAGTATCAATAATACTATAACTAATAATATTAATCTAGCTTATAAAAAAGACAACTGGTTTGCGAAATTAAAAGGGACATTAACAGACTATGGTGATTATAATCTACCAACCGATACTATTAATTACTTGAGTGTCAATATGCCTGTTGAAAATAGAAGATTAAAAAATACAGCTGGAAAAGAACGTAACATAATGTTTACAGGAGGCTTTGTATCTGATAAATTTAATAGTTCTATTTCGTTGAGTCGAAACTATTTTAAGGCTGGTTTTTTTCCAGGTGCGCATGGAGTTCCAAGCGTTACAAGAGTTATTGATGATGGTGACAGACGAAATATAGAATTACCATTTCAAAACTCAACCCACTTTAAGATTACCAATCAAAACACATGGATTTTTAAAAATGCAAACTTAAAACTAAACCTAAGCTATCAAAATAATCTGAGACAAGAATGGAGTGATTTTAATACGCATTATTCAAGTCAAGAGCCACCAGAAACCGACGCAGATTCAGAGTTAGAGTTTGATTTAAATACTTACGAAATAAATCTTGAGCATAATTATTTCCATTCAAAAAAGCACAATCTCACCACAGGAATTCAATTGCAGTCTCAAAAAAATGCTATTAAAGGTTTTAATTTTTTGCTCCCTAATTACGATCGCCAGATGTTAGGCGTTTTTGCTATACACTCTATACAACTCAATAAGAAATTATCAATTGATTATGGCGCAAGACTTGATTTAGCAAAACTTAATACTGAAGCTTTTTTTGACCAAAGATTGTTTAATTATCTACTTCTTAGAAATAATAGTGAAGAGGTTGCTATCGAAAATGCCCAAAGAAGCCAAAACATCAACCGTGATTTTGAGAATTTTAATTTCAACTTCAGTAGTAATTACAAACTCAATAGTAAATTCAATTTTGAACTTAATTTAGGAACAAATTTTAGATTACCTACAGCCATTGAATTATCTTCGAATGGTATACATCATGGATCATTTCGTCATGAACGTGGAAATCCAGAGTTAAGTCCAGAAAAAGGATATATTATAGATGGTTCTGCAAATTTTAAAAATGACGAACTTAACATTAGCTTTAGCCCATACCTCTATTATTTTACCAATTACATTTACTTAAATCCAAGTGGAATTTTTTCAAAATTGCCTCATGGTGGTCAAATTAACCAATACACAGAATCTAAGGCTTTATTAACTGGTTTTGAAATCTACTATAACCACCAAATCACCAATCGTTTTAGTAGTAGTATTAGCCTCGAGTATTTGTGGAATACACAATTAAGAGACGAAACTGAAGGTAATTTTGCATTACCATTTTCACCACCTAATAATGCTCTAATTAAACTCAACTACGATTTTAAAAACTATAAATCTTTTAAAAACACAAATTTGTCATTTATAACAGAGATTGCAGCTGCTCAAAATAGAACTGCACAAAATGAAGAAGCAACGCCTGGCTACGAAATTTTTGGACTCAATTTAGCTTCACAGCTCCAATTAAAAAACTTTACAGCAAACATTAACTTGAGGGTAATGAATATGTTTGACACCAAGTATTTTAACCATACCAATTTTTATCGGGCACTTGAAATTCCTGAGATGGGAAGAAATATTCAATTAATGCTAAGTATTCCATTTTAATAATGAGATTGTTTAAATTACATATTAGCTTTTTTCTAGCTGGCTTAATGCTAATTTTAATTAGCTCAAGTTTATCTCATTTATTAATTTTCAAACATGAGTTTAAGCCAAACGCCTCTACTGAAAACTCCTATACAGAGCAAGGAATTAACCACTACTGTAGTCATTTTGTTTACAATGCATTATCTAATATTCAAATTAATAAATTAAAGCTTCAAAATGATATTAATTATATATTGAAGCCAATATACTTTAAAGAAAATAAGCGGGCTACACGTTTTAAAAAATATCAGTATGGTAGAGATCCACCATTTTTAAAAAAAATCACAACACACTCACAATAAATAATTTTATAACTTAATAAACACAAAAATGAAAAATTTAAATAAAATATTATCTCTCGCAATTATTGCAATGTTAACATTTGCTTGCTCTGATGATGACGATGCACTTGATGCACAAGCACCTGTTATTGAACTTATGGAACCAGCTGTAAACTCAGAATTTGAGCCTGGTGAAATGCTACACATCCATGCAGAAATTACTGACGATGTACAACTGTCATCGTATAGAATTGATATTCACTTTGGTGGCGACGGCCATACACACCGACCAGTTGCCAATGCAGAAATGGGATACATGGAATGGAGTTATGATGAAACAGGAACAATTTCAGGTACTTCACATTCTTTAGAAAAAGATATCGAAATTCCACATCACATCATGCATGATGGCGTTGAACATGAAATAGAAGCTGGAGAATACCACATCGGTATTTTTATTATCGATGCAACAGGTAATGAAACAGAACTCTTTAGAACCATTGAAGTTCACCACCATGCTGAAGGCGGCGGCCATGACCATGGTTAAAATATTAAACCGTGATTTAAAACGAGGTAATGATGCATTACCTCGTTTTTTTATTTAATATAAACGGTTTTTCTATTTACAAATTCTAAAATACCTTCATCTGATAATTCTCGACCATAACCAGAGCGTTTTGTACCGCCAAAAGGTAATCTAGGGTCACTTTTTACTAGCTCATTAACAAATACAGCGCCATCTTCAAATTGAGGTATTAAATCATTTATCAACTTGTTGTTTTTGGTAAAAATTGAAACTCCTAAACCAAATCTAGAACCATTTACAAGTTTTACAGCTTCAGTTGTAGATGAAAATCGTGTGACCGCTAATACAGGACCAAAAGTTTCTTGTTGAAATATCGGCATTTCTTCAGTTACATCTTCAACAATTGTTGGCTCGAAAAAGGCATTTTTTCGCTTGCCTCCTAACCTAACTTTAGCGCCATTTTTAATTGAAATATTTAATTGCTCTTCAAGTTCTTCAGCTAAATCTTCTCTAGCCATAACACTAATATAGGTATCGGCATCTTTAGGATGACCTTCTTTCAAGTTTTTTACTTGTGTAGTCAATTCAGCTATAAAATCATTATAAACACCATCTTGAATTAAAAGGCGTTTGCCAGCAATACAACTTTGACCATTGTTTTGAAATCTAGCTTGTACACAAGTCTTGACGGTTTTTTCAAGGTCACAATCATTAAACACTACTAAAGCATTATTACCACCTAATTCTAAAACTGATTTTTTTAAAGCTTGACCAGCTTGACTAGCAACGGCTTTACCTGCTTTTTCACTTCCGGTTAAGGTAACTGCTTTTACATGTTGATGTTTGATTACTTCTTCAACATGTTGACTTGATATTTGTAAGTTTTGAAAACTATGTGTAGGAAAACCAAGATTGTTTATAATATCTTCTATCGCTTTTGCAGATAGTTGCACATTACTTGCATGTTTAAGTAAGCCAACATTGCCTGCCATTAAGTTGGGTGCTAAAAACCTAAAGACCTGCCAAAATGGATAATTCCAAGGCATAATTGCTAATATAACACCTAAAGGCTCATAACTTACATAAGAAGACTGAGCGTCAGTTGTAATGTTTTTTTGTTGAAGTTGAACTTCAGCGTTTTCAGCGTAATATCTACAAACCCATGCACATTTTTCAATTTCAGCAATAGACTGTGAAATGGGTTTACCAATTTCTTTAGTTATAATTGAAGCTAAATTTGAAGCATTATTTTTTAAGTGTTTTGAAAGCTGAAGTATTAAAGACGCACGTTCTTTGAATGAGTTTTTTTGCCATGTTTTAAAAGCATTTTGAGCAGCTTCTATTTTGTGGCTAACTTCAGTTGAAGTTAACGGCTTAAAACTATAAATTTCATTTTGTGTGTAAGGGTTAATTCCTTTGAGCATTTTTTATTTAAATATAAAATTAAGTTTACAAAAGAATAATTACATTCGATAAAATTTAAGATAATGCTAGATCGAGACCAAGAAATTTTATCAATTAGAGTTGAACTTCCAAACGCTAAAGTTTATGAAAATACACAAGATTTAGAGCGATTTCAAAATGAAAGTTTAAGACCTATTGCAAAATTTCAGAATATGATTTTGCTAGAAGTTTTTAAAAATTACATAGATCGTTATAAAAATGTTTATCATAAATACGATTTAGGCGGTAAAACTGCTTATATTGAGCAAGCTGTAAAAAAGGATTCTAAACTTAAAAATTTAATTAGAGGATTATTTTTAGGTCATTTTACAGCAGATGAATATAAATTTTATAGTAAAAATGTAAGTGCCGTTAATAAACGAATTATTAACTTAGTAAAAGAGCGTTTATTAAGTCAAATACAATATTTTGAAGTCTAAATTAAAATCTACTTTTCAGCAATTTACAAAACCAATTCAGTTTCAAAAGAAATCTAAGGTTCAAAACTTAGTGCCTGGTGAAGTAACTTATGTTGGTGATAACGACCATATTTCAACTGAAATTGATATACTCAGCTACAATACTGACGATTGTAAAACTTCAACTAATTTATCTGTTTCTGAAATTAAAGCTACTGTCGATGCCGCACCAGAATCTATACATTGGATTAGTTTTACAGGTTTAAAAGATGTTAAGCAACTTACTGAATTAGGAAATGTTTTTAAAATTCATCCTTTAGTTCTTGAAGATATTGCCAATACTAAGCAAAGACCAAAATTAGATGAGTTTAAAGACTATGTGTTTTTTACATTGAAAATGATTTATCACAACACTAGTCTAGTTAAAGAGCATTTTGCACTTATTGTTGGTGATAATTATGTGATAAGCTTTCAAGAAAACAGATACGACGATGTACTAAAATTTCTCCGTGAACGAATTTTTTTAAAAAAAGGTAGAATTAGAGATGCTGGTTCAGACTACTTATTTTATGCTATTATCGATGCTATTGTAGATAATTACTACAATATTGCTGAGACTATTGAACTCCAAACTGAAGCTTTAGAAGATGTTATTTTAAATCATACCGAAAACACTTCTCCACAAGATATTCAAATTCTTAAACGTCAAATTTTAAGTGTGAGAAAATCGGTTGCACCAACTAAAGAACTTATAAACCGTTTGCACCAAACCGATCATAAATTATTTAAATTGAAGACCAAACGCTTCTTAAACGATTTATATGATCATATTTTGCAAGTGACAGAAAATATCGATATTTATCGTGACATTGTTTGGGGTTTAATGGATATGTACATGAGTAGTACAAGTAATAACATGAATCAAGTCATGAAAGTATTAACTATCATGTCTACTATCTTTATTCCATTAACTTTTATTGTTGGTGTATATGGTATGAATTTTACTTACATGCCAGAGCTAGATTTAAAATCTGCTTATTATATTGTATGGACGATAATGATTGTTATTGCTTTAGTTTTAGTAATTTACTTTAAACGCAAAAAATGGTTTTAAACAAGCTCTACTTTATGTAATACAAGACCTGAAGCAGGAGCAACATGACTTAATTTTATACGGTTTTTACCGTCAATTAATTGTTTAAAATAATCTAATGTAATGTTATGTTGTCCTAAATCGATAAGTGCACCCATCATTAACCTGATTTGCTGACGTTTAAAACCTTTGCCTTTTACCTTAAGAACATAAGATTGCTCTGGAAAAAAGTTAGCCTTTAGTACATTATTATTTTCAATTAAACATGATTCTATTTCGCCTTCAAATTTTGTTAATTTGCTTGGTCGGAAGGTAAATGAATAAAAATCCGTCATTTGTGTGAATAATTGAGCTCCAGAAATCATTAAGTCTATATCTAAATCATCACGAACATTTAACATAAAAGGCGCTGAAAATGGATGCATTTTTTGTGCATAACAGAAATAGTAATGATAGGTTTTTAACTTCGCATGTTGAATAATATTGAAATCTTTAGAAGTTTCAGAAATGTCTAAAACTCTGATATCTTGTGGTAAATTGTAATTGAACAGATTTAAAAATCCATCAAGTTGAAGTGGTTCATCATATAAAAATAACTCGATGTATGTTTGATTTGCAGATACCATAGCGTCTGTTCTGCCAGCAGCAATACATTTAAAACGCTTACCTTCTAAGATATAATTAAGCGTTTTATTAAGCATAAGTTCTACGGTTTTTACATCTGGTTGTTTTTGCCAGCCATGGTATCTGAATCCAAGGTATTGAATCTTAACTAGGTAGTAATATCTTTGCTGCATCAATTAGATTTACGGCGGTTATTTAAAACTTGAACTACATCTGCTAATTTAAAACCTTTCGCTTGAAGTAAAATGAGATAATGAAAAAGTAAGTCGGCACTTTCATTTAAAAATAACTCATCATTATCATCTTTAGCTTCGATAACTACTTCAACTGCTTCTTCGCCTACTTTTTGAGCAATTTTGTTAATACCTTTATTAAACAATGATGTAACATAGCTTTTAGGCTTTTCTTGTAATTGATGAGATGTTTTAAAGGTCATTTTGCGATCAGTAATGGTTTCTTCAAGTTTAGATAAAAAACCAAAATTAGCTGTATTAGCTTCAGCCCAACATGTATCTGTTCCTTTGTGACATGTTGGGCCACTTGGAGTTGCTTGAATTAACAAAGCATCTTGATCACAATCAAGTTTAATATCTTCGAGATGTAAATAATTTCCACTTTCTTCACCTTTAGTCCATAACCTTTGTTTACTTCGACTAAAAAAAGTAACTTGTTTTAAATCAAGTGTTTTTGTAAGTGCTTCTTTATTCATGTAGCCTAACATGAGAACATTTCTGGTAATAGCATCCTGAATAATAGCTGGTACTAATTGATCTGGATATTTTGAAAAGTTGACTTGATTTACAATCATAATCTTACGGGAATTTTTGAGTTTAAAAGATAATTTTTTAAATCCTTTATTTGAATTTCTTTAAAGTGAAAAACACTAGCAGCTAGTGCTGCATCAGCTTTTCCTAATGTAAATACATCTTTAAAATGTTGCTTAGCTCCTGCACCACCTGAGGCGATAATAGGAATATTCACGATACTTGATAATTTTGCTAAAGCTTCATTCGCAAAACCATTTTTAGTACCATCGTGATTCATCGATGTAAATAAAATTTCACCAGCGCCAAGACTTTCAACTTGCTTTGCCCAATTAAATAAATCAAGACTCGTAGCTTCTTTACCGCCAACTAGATGAACTTTCCATTGGCTGTCTATTTGTTTAGCGTCAATCGCTACTACACAACATTGCGAACCAAACTGAGAAGCAATTTCAGTTATTAAAGAAGGATTTTTAACAGCAGCAGAATTAATTGAGACTTTATCAGCACCATGTTTTAAGAGTAATTCTACATCCTTAACTGAGGCTATGCCTCCGCCGACTGTAAACGGAATATTAATGTGTTGAGCGATGGCTTCAACAAGTTTAGCTAAAGTTTTTCGGCGTTCTTCAGTTGCTGATATATCAAGAAAAACCAACTCATCAGCTAGGTTTTCTGCGTAATAAACCGCTAATTCAATAGGATCACCCGCATCTTTTAAGTCAACGAAGTTAACACCTTTAACTGTTCGACCATTTTTAATGTCTAAACAAGGAATAATTCTTTTTGTAAGCATTTAAAGTTAATTTAGTAATGTGTTTAATTTATGAAGTTTTGCCTACGATGTAGTTTTCAAGATCTTTTAAAGAAATTGTATTTTCATAAATCGCTTTACCAATAATAATCCCTTCGCAACCTATTTCTTTTGCGTGATTTAAGTCATCAATACCAGCAACACCACCAGAAGCAATAAGCTGAATTTCTGGATGCTGTTGAAGTATTTGTTTATACAAGTCAATGGCTGTGCCTTCAAGAGTTCCATCTTTAGAAATATCAGTCGCAATAACATAACTAACTCCTTTTTTAACAAAACTGTCAATGAAGTTTAAGATATCTATATCTGAATCTTCTAACCAACCAGTTGTAGCAATTTTACCGTTTTTGGCGTCAGCACCCAAAATTATTTTATCGTTACCGTAAGTCTTTAGCCACTTCATAAATAGATCCTCATTTTTAACAGCAATGCTTCCGCCTGTAATTTGATGGGCACCAGACTCGAAGGCAATACGTAAATCTTCATCAGACTTTAGACCACCACCAAAATCGATTTGCAAATCAGTTTTTGAAGAAATGCGTTCTAAAACATTATAATTAACAATATGCTGAGACTTCGCGCCATCAAGGTCGACTAAGTGTAAATGTTTAATACCGTGATCTTCAAAAGTCATAGCAATTTCAAGTGGATCTTCGTTATAAACTTTTTGCGTGTTATAATCTCCTTTGGTTAGACGAACACACTTTCCTTCAATTATATCTATAGCTGGTATGATTCTCATTTTATTTAATTTTTATAATTAAGTAATTAATTATCAACATATATATTGTATTATTTAAACTTTTAGTTTAATAAAATTTTCAAGCAGTCGCTCACCTGATCGACCACTTTTTTCTGGGTGAAATTGCACACCATAAAAGTTTTGGTGTTTAAGAGCTACTGTATAATCCTTGCCATAATTTGATAGTGCAATAGCTTCTGCATGCTTGGGTACGTAGTATGAATGGACTAAGTACATAAACTCGCCTTCTGAAATACCTTTGAATAGTTCGCCTTTTAATGAATGAATTGCATTCCATCCAACTTGTGGTACTTTAAGTTCTGGGTTTGAGAATTTAATTACATCAACATCAAAAATACCCAATGCATTCGTATTTCCTTCAGAACTTTTATGACACATGAGTTGCATCCCTAAACAAATACCCAGTACAGGTTGTTTTAAGTGAGGTATCAATTGCTCTAAACCTGTAGATTTTAATTTTCTCATAGCTGAACTCGCTTCACCAACGCCAGGAAAAATAATTTTATCAGAATTTAGAATTTCTTCAGGGCTATTAGTTAATTGTGCTTTGATCCCTAAACGTTGAAATGCAAACTGAATACTTTTAATATTTCCTGCACCATAATCTATAATTGAAAGCTTCACTTAATTTTGATTTAAATTAGTTTAATTGTTATAAAGTACCTTTTGTACTTGGTAAAATCATTTTATCTGGGTCACGTTTAACTGCCATTTTAATTGCTTTTGCAAAAGCTTTAAATATCGCTTCAATTTTATGATGCTCATTTTGGCCTTCAGCTTTAATGTTAAGGTTTGCTTTTGCTGCATCTGAAAACGATTTAAAAAAGTGCATAAACATTTCAGTTGGCATTTTACCAATCATTTCACGTTTAAAGTCGGCTTCCCAAACCAGCCAATTTCTTCCACCAAAGTCAATAGCTACTTGTGCAAGGCAGTCGTCCATTGGCAAACAAAAGCCATAACGTTCTACACCTAATTTATCGCCAATAGCTTGGGCAAATGCTTCTCCTAGAGCTAAAGCTGTATCTTCGATAGTATGATGCTCATCGACGTCAAGATCACCTTTTGTGTTTATATTTAAGTCGATTAAGCCATGTTTTGAAATTTGGTCTAGCATATGATCAAAAAATGCTAAACCTGTTGAAATATGACTTTTTCCTGTACCGTCTAAGTTAACTTCAACAGATATCTGAGTTTCTTTAGTATTTCGACTAATTGAAGCTTTACGTGAAGGCCAACATAAAAAAATTTTAATATCATCCCAGTTAGTAGTTTCAAGGACTATGTTTTGCTGAAGTTGTTCTACTTCATCAGAGACCTCTTCGTTGCCTAAGTTACGTTGATTGTTTATAAAAATTGCTTGAGCGCCCAAGTTTTGGGCTAGTTTCACATCAGTAAGTCGGTCACCAATCACAAAAGATTTTTTTAAATCATAATTATCTTTAAAATATTTACCTAGCAAACCTGTATTAGGTTTTCTGTTGGGTGAATTATCTTTTGCAAAGCTTTTATCTATAAAAATTTCTGAAAACGAAATACCTTCGGACGCAAGCGTATCGACAATAAAATTTTGGATTGGCCAAAAATCTTTTTCTGGGTATTGGTCAGTACCTAAACCATCTTGATTTGTAATCATAACCAATTCATAATCGGTAACTTTAGTAATTTTCTGTAAAGCTGTAATAACATGAGGTAAAAACTTTAACTTAGAAAAATCATCAACTTGTTCGTCTTTTGGCTCTGCGATAATTGTACCGTCACGGTCTATAAATAAAACGGGTTTCATAGGTCTAATTGATTTAGAGTGTGCATTAATTTTTTGTTTTGTTCAGGCGTACCGATACTAATTCGTAAGCAATTTTCACAGCCAACCTCTTGGTTTCTATTTCTCACGATTATGCCTAAATCTAGCAACTCTTGGTAACGTTTGTTGGCATCATCTACACGGCATAATATAAAATTTGCATCGCTCGGAAATACTTGCTTTATGAATGAAATTTCTTCAAGTTGTTTCATTAAAAGTTGGCGTTCTGAGGTTGAAATTTTAACCTGAAAGCTAACAGTATCGTAGTTTTTGATAACCTCTAAAGCCTTATTTTGTGTTAATTGGTTAACATTATAAGGTGGTTTAATTTTTTCTAAAACATTAATTATTGAAGGATGCGCAAAACAAACACCAAGTCTAATTGCAGCATGACCTAATGCTTTAGAGAAAGTTTGGGTAACGATTAGGTTATCATAAATTTGTAATTCACTTATAAATGAACTTGTTGAGCTATAGTCAATATAAGCTTCATCAATTACAACCAAACCTTTAAATTGCTCTAATAGTAGTTTAATACTATTAATTTGCATGACATTTCCTGAAGGATTATTTGGCGAACATATGAAAATAAGTTTGGTAGCTGGCGTAATCGCATCAAAAACTGCAGTAGTATTAATCTGAAAACTTTCAGTAAGATTAACTTTTACTACCTCAATAGCGTTTAAATTGGCTAAAACCTGATACATGCCATAAGTTGGTGGCATGGTAATGACTTGGTCTTGATGAGGTTCACAAAAAGCCCTAAAAATTAAATCTAAAACTTCATCACTACCATTACCAAGCATTAATTGTGTAGTTGAAACCGACTTTAGACTTGCTATTGCTTCTTTTAATTGAAGTTGATATGGATCTGGATAACGATTAAACTTATTATCAAACGGACTCTCGTTTGCATCTAAAAAAAGTAAATCATCTTTAGTTGAAGAAAATTCATCTCGCGCAGAAGAATAGGCTTTCATAGCTTTTACATTCTCTCGAACTAGCTCGCTTAATTTTAGTTGATTTTTCATGCCTCATCACTTTCTTTAATAGCCTCTAATCTTTTAGACATTGCATTTTTATGAGCAGTAAGTCCTTCAGCTTCAGCCATTAACTCTACAGCAGCACCAATGTGTTTAATACCTTCTTGACTAATTTCTTGGTAAGTAATTGTTTTCATAAATGCGTCTAAATTAACACCACTATATTGTTTGGCGTATGCATTTGTTGGCAGTGTGTGATTAGTTCCAGATGCGTAATCGCCTGCGCTTTCTGGTGTAAAATTACCAATAAACACAGATCCAGCATTAGAAATATGATCAACGAAAAAGTTGTTATCTCTTGTGGCTACAATAAAGTGTTCTGGTGCGTAATTGTTAATCAGTTCTGCTGCCTCAGTAAATGAATCTACTAAAATAAATTTTGAATTACTGATTGCAGCCTTAGCAATTTCAACTCTGGGTAATTGTTCAATTTGAGATTTTATCTCAGATTTTACAGCTTCAATTAAAGTATTGTCTGTTGAAACTAAAATGACTTGAGAATCTGCTCCATGTTCAGCCTGACTCAATAAATCAGAAGCAACAAATGAAGGTTTTGCAGTTTCATCGGCCATAACTAGTAATTCAGACGGACCTGCTGGCATGTCGATGGCAACATCATAAGTTGTTGCTACTTGTTTAGCAACTGTTACATATTGATTTCCAGGCCCGAAAATTTTATAAGCTTTTGGAATACTTTTAGTACCAAATGTAAGTCCAGCAATAGCTTGAATTCCGCCAACTTTAACAACGGTTTCAATACCGCATAAATGAGCGGTATATAAAATTGCAGGATCTATTGTACCGTCTTTTCTTGGTGGTGTTGCTAAGGTAATCGTTTTGCAACCAGCAATTTTTGCGGGAATTGCTAACATTAAAATACTCGAAAATAAAGGTGCGCTACCACCTGGAATATATAAACCAACACTATCTATTGGTTTTTTACTTTGCCAACAAGTTACACCAGGTTGCGTTTCAACTTTTGCTAAATTATTTATTTTTTGAGCTTCGTGAAATTTATAAATATTATTGTAGGCCAATTTGATGGCTTCTTTTAAGCCGACAGCAACAGAATTTGAGGCATCTTCAAACTCTTTAGAACTAACAATTATGTTTGAAATTTTAACACCATCAAACATTTCAGTATATTTTTCAATGGCTTCATCTCTATGAGATTCGATATCCTTAAAAATAGATTTAACAGTTTGCTCTAAATCGTCATAAGATTGCGTAGGTCTTTTCAGCAATTGAGACCAATCTTTTTTAGGAGGAAATTTAATGGTGTTCATTACAAAATCATTTTTTCAATAGGGTTTACTAAAATACTCTCAGCGCCAGCCGCTTTTAATTCGTCTATAATATCCCAAAATTTTTCTTGGTTAATTACAGTATGTATCGAACTCCAATTCTTTTCAGCCAAAGGCATTATTGTTGGACTCTTCATTCCTGGTAAAATTTTAATGATTTGATCAATCTTATCATTTGGTGCATTAAGCAATACATATTTGGCATCTTTGGCCTTCAAAACCGCATCAATTCTAAATAAAAGTTTATCTAATATGTGCTTTTTATCAGAATTTAAAGTTGGTGATTTTACTAAAACTGCCTCGCTTTTAGTAATTTCTTCTACCTCTTTTAAATTATTTTTAAACAATGTGCTACCACTTGAAACGATGTCACAAACAGCATCAGCTAAACCTATACTTGGTGCAATTTCAACTGAACCATTAATAAGGTGAATTTCGGCTTGTATTTGATGTTGATTTAAAAATTTTTGAAGTGTGTTTGGATAAGAAGTTGCTATTTGTTTTCCATTTAAATCTTTTGGTGACTGATACTCAACTTGATTAGGTATGGCTATTGAAACGCGACATTTTGAAAAGCCTAATGATTTTAAGATAGGTAAATCTTCACCTTTTTCTAAACATAAATTCTCTCCGATGATTGCCGCATCAACCACTTCATCCCTAAGATATTGTGGGATATCTCCGTTTCTTAAGTACAATATTTCAATCGGAAAATTTGATGCGCTTACCTTAAGCTGGTCTTTTCCGTTATTTATTGATATGCCACAATCTTTTAAAATTTGAAGCGAATCGTCATGTAAACGACCAGATTTTTGAATTGCAATTTTAAGTTTTTCTTTCATAGCTTTAAATTAAAAAACCCGTTTAAACAAATGCTTAAACGGGTTATGAGTTATAGTAAAACTTACATCAACGCAGCATTTGTTCGTGATTTAACGAATACCAAACATGATGATGTAAATGTGTAAATTTCATACGATACAAAATTAACTATAAGTCTGATATGTACAAACTATTATTAAGTTTTAAGATATTTTTAATTATTACCTAATATGATTGGTAAACCTTCATCGCCTGAACCGATAACGATTACTTTGGAGTTAGAAGAGTTTGAAAGCTCGAGTGTCGCTTGAATTCCCTTTTCTCTCAGAATTTTATCAGTTAAAGAAGCACTTAAAATCTCATTAGCTCGTGCTTTACCTTCGGCTTCAATACGTTGGCGCTCTTTTTCTTTTTCGGCTTTTTCTAATCGGTATTGATACTCTAATGATTCTTGCTCTTGCTTCAATTTACGTTCAATAGCACCTTTAATTGTTGGCGGTAATGAAACATCACGAACTAAAATTCTATTAACTAAAACGTATTGGTCTCTCAATAATTGTTCTGTCTCTTCGTACATTTCTTTTTGAATTGACTCACGCTTTTGCGCATATAATTCTTCAGGCTTGTAACGTCCTACAACCGTTCTTGTTGCAGACCTTACAGCTGGTTGAATTAATCGTCTAACATAATCTTCACCACGTTCTTTGTGCAAAAGTCCTAGTCTATCATAATCTGGCTCAAACCAAATCGTAGCATCTAGTTTAATATCTAGTCCGTTTGAAGATAAAACCGTCATTTTTTCATCAATTGTTTGCTGTCTAACTTCATAGACAAACACATCATTCCATGGAGCAACAATATGAAATCCTTCATCTAAAGGTGGCTCGTCAGTAACAACACCACCGCCAAAACGTTTAAATAAAACGCCGGCTTCACCTGAACTAATATTGACTGTTGAATTTGAAATAAAGATAATACCGATAATTACAACAATTATTATTGGTACTATTGATTTTGGTAACTTTTCCATTATTATTTATTTTAGTTTAATCCTTTATATTTTCTGAGCATCCACTCAATTCCCAAAGTTAATATTAATAAACCAAGTATGTACTTAATTTCAATAAAACCCAGCTTTTTTACGAAAGATTTTTGAATTGCTTTAGGATTTTTACTTAAAATTGAATTGATTAAATCTTTAGAGTTGTTTTGTAAAAATATATTTTCTTTTAATAAACCAGTTGCTAAAAACTCAAAATTGGCTTGCTGATCTTGAAGTTCGCGATTAAAATCGATAATACTAAAATCTCCAGTTTTTGAAAATGCCTCAGCTGAAATTTTATATGAATAATTACCCGTTGGTAAACTAGAAATTGAGGATGAAAATTGATTAGCATCGCGAGCCATACTAATTGTTTCTATGGCATTAGTTTTTAAGTTGGTTATTGACAAATTTAATTTAGCATCAGATTTAAAGTTATAATTAGCATCATAAAACTTTGCTGAAATTTTGCCAGCTTCACCTCTATTATAAAAATTTTTAACATTTACAGTTAAACGCTCACGACGCTTTTTGTTAGACAAAAATTGTATGTGTTGGTCTAAAAATCTATCAAACATATTAAAATTGCCTAGTAACTGATAAGTTTTAGAGCGCCACATCCAAATATTTTCACCAAATAAAACACTAAGCTTATGATTATTTACATTTTTAGTAATCCACAGCGGATTACCATCTTTAAAACCATTTACTTTTTGATCAAGTAGCGTTTGAAAGTTATCAGTTAGCTTTACGCGACTTAATTGATTTTTTAAGGGTGGAAAATCTTGAAAAGGTAAATTTACAGTCTCATAATACGAAAATGAATTTGAAGTTTCTGCTTGTATATCTTCAATTAAACTGGAAGTGCGTTTTGAAAAACCAAAATCAATATCTGTTAACATATTGTAATCGGTTGAAGTTCCTCCAACAATAAACAAACTTTGTTTTGCGTCTATAATCTGAGATAATAAAGGCTTAAATACCTGTGTTGGCTGATAAGCAATAATTAAATTATAATTAGATAAATCACTGACTTCTTGTGACTTTTTTAATGCAAATTGATATTGATTTGATGCTGAAATTGAAGATTTTAACGCGCCAATATCTGGATGTATGATATCTGAAATTAATAGAATATTATAACGATTGTCTATAATTTCAATACCAAACGATCTCTTGTTGTTGGCTGTATTTTTTTCATTTTTTACTGCATCAACTGCAACTTGATAGACTTGTTTACCAAGTTGAGCTGCTTTAACTTCAAATTTAAATTGTCCGGTGGCATTCGGTGATAATTCAATATTTTTTTGAGCGACTAACTGATTATCTTTTTGCAATTTAAGCTTTGTTGTAACTTCAGAATTACTGTTATTTTCTACAAAAACTTCAACTGGAAAATTATTATCTAAAAAAGCATAAGCGTTTTGATTAGTTCGGCTTAAATTAATGTCATCAACTTGTGTTGTATCACCTACAATAATTCCATAATTTCTAACTTTTAATGATTCTGTTAAGCTATAATCGATAGATTGACCAAAGTTTTGATTGGCATCAGTAATGGTAATGAAGTGTGCGTTTTTGTCTTTTAGATTAATATAAAAGTTAAATAAAGAACTGAGATTAGTGTAGTTTTGATTAAAGCTTAGAGAGTCTAAAACCTCCACATCGTTTCCAAATTTTAATAAATTAACATCAAAAACTTCATTAAGTTCTGGATGGTCTTCTAAGGTTTTAACTAGTTGAGTTACTTCAGTAGAGTCGCCTAAATAGTTCATCGACTCACTATCATCAACACTGATATACAATTTTGGCTTTTCTGTACTTACTTGAGTTAATTCAGTAGAAAAATCAAATAAAAGCGTAATTATAATAAAAAAGGATAAAAACCTGAGACCAATTAATAGCCACTTGCTTTTATCCTTTAGGTAATTTTTATAAAATAAAAGACTGAGACCAAATGAAACTATGCTGTTAAGCAATATAAAAATAATGGTCTCGATAGTCATATAATTAAGTTAACATGCCACCATCAACACTTAAAGTTTGACCTGTGATGTAGTTACTCATATCACTTGCTAAAAACACACAAGCATTTGCAATATCAGTTGGTGTTCCACCACGTTTTAAAGGAATAGCTTGTCGCCATTGGTCAACTGTTGTTTCGTCAAGTTTAGCCGTCATTTCAGTTTCTATAAATCCTGGTGCAATAACGTTAGATCTAATGTTTCTTGAACCTAATTCTAAAGCAACTGATTTAGAGAAACCAATAATACCAGCTTTTGAGGCTGAATAATTAGCTTGTCCTGCATTTCCTTTAATACCTACAACTGAGCTCATGTTAATAATGCTTCCATGACGCTGCTTTAACATAGGTCGTAAAACTGCTTTGGTAAGGTTAAATACAGAATTTAAATTAACTTCAATAACTTTATTAAAGTCTTCTTCAGACATACGCATAAGAAGATTGTCCTTAGTAATCCCTGCATTATTTATTAAAACATCAATACTTCCAAAATCTTTTATTACATCGGCTGCCAACTGCTGTGCTTGATCAAAATTTGAAGCATCAGATTGGTATGCTTTAGCTTGAATCCCAAAACTCTCTAATTCTTTAACTAATGTCTCAGCTGCATTTGAAGATGAATTATAAGTAAAGGCAACATTAGCGCCATGTTGAGCAAAAACTTCAGCGATACCTTTACCAATTCCTCGGCTTCCGCCAGTAATTATGACGTTTTTATTTTCTAATAATTTCATTGTATAAATATATTAAAACCACAAAAACCTCTTATGCTAGGAGGTTTTTGTGGTTTAAATTAGAGTTTAGCCTAGTACTTCACTAACTTTTTTACCGATTTCAGCAGGTGAGTTAACAACGTGAATCCCGCAATCTTTTAAAATTTCTTTTTTGGCTTGAGCTGTATCTTCACTGCCGCCAACAATAGCACCAGCATGACCCATTGTACGTCCAGCTGGAGCAGTTTCTCCAGCAATAAAACCAACAACAGGCTTTTTGCTACCACTGTTTTTGTACCAGTTTGCAGCTTCGGCTTCTAACTGACCACCAATTTCACCAATCATTACTACGCATTCAGTCTCTGGATCGTTTACTAAAAGCTCAACGGCATCTTTAGTTGTTGTTCCTATAATTGGGTCACCACCAATACCAATGGCTGTTGTAATACCTAAACCTTCTTTTACCACTTGGTCAGCAGCTTCATAAGTTAAAGTTCCTGATTTTGAAACAATACCAACTTTACCTTTTTTGAAAACAAAGCCAGGCATAATACCAACTTTAGCTTCTTCTGGTGTAATTACACCAGGACAGTTAGGTCCGATTAAACGACAATCTTTATCTTTTATATAGTTTGAGGCTTTAATCATATCTGAAACTGGGATACCTTCGGTGATTGCAATAATAACCTTGATTCCAGCATCGGCTGCTTCCATTATTGCATCGGCAGCAAAAGCTGGTGGAACAAATATAATTGATGTATCGGCTCCAGCTTTTTCAACAGCATCTGAAACTGTGTTGAAAACAGGTTTGCCTAAATGTTCAGTGCCACCTTTTCCTGGCGTCACACCGCCAACTACATTAGTGCCATAGTCTATCATTTGACCAGCATGAAAGGTACCTTCACTACCAGTAAAACCTTGAACAATAATTTTTGAATTTTTATTTACTAAAACGCTCATAAGATTTGTGATTTTTCTTTAACAAAAGTAATTTATTAGGATGAACCTAAAAAGTTTATAGACTTAAAAATAGGTTCAAATTTGTTTTTTAACTTCAATTTCATCTTCGGCTGGCATACTCATGATTTCAGCTTTTGAAATCTTAGCATCTTCTAATTTCCAAATAGCCATGAAATGTGCTAAAGCATGCAGCTCTTCAGATTCAATAGATTCAACAAAATAGGTAAAATGTGTAACAACAGCATGGTCAGTTGTGATGATGTCATGAAATTCGGCTGTCATATTTAAAAATGATTTGCCCATTTTTGTGGTTAAATCACCAAATCCTTTTAAATCTAATTCATAAAATGCCTCAGAACTTCGCCAGTGAATGATGGCATCTTCATGAAAATATTGTTTTAAAACATCACTATTTTTAAAATAATCAGATTCTAAAAAATCGACTACTTTATTTGATTCTTGTAACATCTTTAAGTTGTTTTGCGAGGTTAGGTAAATTGGCAATATGTGCCATCTCTCTATATTTCTTTTTGATATCACTTGCTGGTGTACCAAAATAGGTTTTGTGAGCAGCAAGATTTTTAGAAACTCCTGATTGTGCTAATATGATTGCACTTTCACCGATGCTAAGTCCGCTTGAAATTCCGACTTGTCCCCATATTGTGACGTTTTTTTCTATAATACAACAGCCTGCTATTCCTGTGTGTGCGGCAATCAGCACTTTTTCACCAATTACTGTATCGTGGCCAATTTGTACTAAATTATCTATTTTAGTACCTTTTTTAATTAAAGTTGATCCTGAAACACCTTTGTCAATTGTTGATAAAGCACCAATTTCGACATCATTTTCAATAACAACATTCCCGCCAGATTTTAATTTATCATAGGCTTCTGGCCTATTTTTATAATAAAAAGCATCAGCACCAATAACAGAACCACTGTGAATAATGACGTTGTTACCAATTTCAGAATCATCATAGATTGAAACATTAGAATGAATAATGCAGTTTTTACCAATTTTCACATTATTCCCAATAAAAACATTAGGCTGAATAACAGCTGTATTATCGATAGTTGCTGAAGATGAAATAGACTGAGTTGAAGGTTTAAAGGGTTTAAAAAAAGAAGTAAGTTTATTAAAATCAGTAAATGGATCCTTAGAAATCAATAAAGCTTTTCCATCAGGGCAAGCAACTTCTTTATTAATCAAAATAACACTTGCAGCCGAATTTAAAGCTTTATCATAATACTTAGGGTGATCTACAAAAACAATATCACCTTTTTCTACAACGTGAATCTCATTTGCACCATAAACTTGATAATCATCTTCACCGACATAAGAACAATCAAGAATATCAGCAATTGATTTTAATGCGTAGGGTTTTGGAAACTTCATAGAGAGCTATTTCACACGTTCTTTATAGGTTCCTTTTTCAGTTTCAATTTTAACTTTATCACCTTCATTAATAAACAATGGTACATTAATTTCAGCTCCTGTTTCTACAGTTGCTGGTTTAGTAGCATTAGTTGCGGTATTACCTTTAACGCCAGGCTCTGTATGAGTTACCTCAAGTTCTACATGTGGAGGCATATCTACAGATAAAGGTGCGTCATCTTCAGTATTAATTAATATCGATACTACTTCACCTTCTTTCAAAAGCTTAGGCATATCTAGGGCTGCTTCAACTAATCTAATTTGTGTATAGTCATCAGTATGCATAAAATGATAAAACTCACCTTCTTGATACAAAAATTGATACTTATGTGTCTCAACTCTAACATCATCGATTTTATGACCTGCTGAAAATGTATTTTCAACTACTTTTCCAGTAGTTACACTTTTTAATTTTGTTCTTACAAATGCAGGACCTTTTCCTGGTTTAACATGCAAAAATTCAATTATTTTATAAATGTCATGGTTATATCTGATACATAATCCATTTCGAATATCACTTGTAGATGCCATATATTATTTTTTTAGTTAGAAAAATAGCCTTTCATAATTCCGCGTTGCGAATCTTTAACAAACTGTATAATTTCATCGCGTTCTGGAGTTGCCTCCATTTCAGCTTCTAAAATTGAAAGTGCTTGAGAGTTATTGTAATTTTTTTGATATAGTATGCGATAGATGTTTTGTATTTCACGAATTTTATCAGTTTCATAACCACGACGACGAAGACCTACTGAATTTATTCCTACATAAGATAAAGGTTCTCTTGCTGCCTTAACAAATGGAGGAACATCTTTCCTTACTAAAGAACCACCTGTAACAAAAGCATGGCGACCAATACTACAAAACTGCTGTACTGCTGCCATACCCGCCAATATAGCATAATCACCAACGGTAATATGGCCAGCTAATGTGGAATTGTTTGAAAAAACGCAGTTATTACCAACTATACAGTCATGCGCTATGTGGCAATAAGCCATGATCCAACAATTTTTACCGATTTTAGTTTTCATTCGGTCTGAAGTACCACGATTGATAGTTACACATTCTCTTATGGTTGTATTATCACCAATTTCAGTAGTTGTATCTTCGTTATCAAACTTTTTATCTTGTGGAATGGCAGAAATTACTGCTCCAGGAAAAATACTTACATTTTTACCAATGCGAGCACCTTCCATAATAGTGACGTTAGATCCTATCCAGGATCCTTCGCCTATTTCAACATTACTATGAATAGTTGTAAAAGGCTCAATAACCACATTTTTTGCAATTTTTGCTCCTGGATGTACGTATGCTAAGGGTTGATTCATAAACTTTATTTTGCTTTAACAATTTGTGCCATCAACTCGGCTTCACAAGCTAATTTACCGTTAGTGTAAGCATAAGCTTGCATGTGGCAAATACCGCGTCTAATTGGTGTAATTAATTCTAATTTAAAAATTAAAGTATCACCAGGCACAACTTGTTGTTTAAATTTCACATTATTAATTTTCATGAAATAAGTTAAATAATTTTCAGGATCAGGGACCGAACTTAAAGCTAAAATACCGCCAGTTTGTGCCATTGCCTCGACTTGAAGAACACCTGGCATTACTGGTTTGCCTGGAAAATGTCCTACAAAGAAGGGTTCATTCATTGTGACATTTTTAGATCCAATCACAGTAGATTCGGTTAATTCATAAATTTTATCGACCAATAAAAACGGTGGTCGATGTGGTAACTTATTCATGATTTCTGTAACGTCGTAAAGTGGCTTTTCATTTAAATCAATTTGGGGCACTTTATTACGTTTTTCAGACTTGATAATTTTAGCTAATTTCTTGGCAAACTGAGTATTGATACCATGACCAGGTTTGTTGGCTATAACTTTACCTCTAATATATGTACCAACTAAGGCTAAATCTCCTAAAACGTCAAGCAGTTTGTGACGAGCTGCTTCATTAGGATGATGCAGTGTTAAGTTATCTAAGATACCGTTTGGTTTAACTTTAATATCATCTTTACCAAAGGCAACTTTTAGCTTATCCATAGTTTCTTGAGACAATTCTTTATCTACATAAACAATAGCATTGTTAAGGTCTCCACCTTTAATTAAGCCATGCTCAAGTAATGCTTCTAGTTCGTGCAAGAAACTAAATGTCCGTGAACAAGAAATTTTTTCTTTAAAGTCTTTTAGAGACTTAAGAGATGCATTTTGAGTGCCTAAAACTTTAGTTTCAAAATCAACCATTGTGGTAACTTGATACTCGTTAGCCGGCATCACCAATATTTCAGATCCAGTTTCTTCATCTGAAAATGAAATCACGTCTTTAACGATGAATTCATCACGGTCAGCATCAAGTTCTACTATTTCAGCTTGCTCAAGCGCTTCAACAAAAAACTTTGACGAACCATCCATTATTGGAGGTTCAGAAGCATTTAATTCAATTATAATATTGTCAATTTCAAGACCAACACATGCCGCTAAAACATGTTCTGAAGTTTGAATTAGCACGCCATTTTTTTCTAAGGTTGTTCCGCGTTTTGTGTCTGTTACATAGTTGGCGTCGGCTGGAATAATAGGATGACCTTCTAAATCGATTCTCTTAAAAGCGTAGCCTGAATTAGCTTCTGCTGGTTTAAAATTTAAAGTCACTTCTTGGCCAGTATGAAGCCCGACGCCTTTTAGCTGAACTTCATTAGCAATAGTTGTTTGTTTTTTAGGATTTAGACTCATTTTCGCGAATTGTTTTTTCTAATGAATTTAAACGTTTAATGGTTTCAGGTAAATTTTTAAAGTGAACATAAGATTTATTAAAGTCACTATATCCCAAAGCAGGCGATCCTTGTATGGCTTCTTTATCTTTTACATTTCGACCAACACCAGTTTGAGCTTGAATTTTAACATAGTTGCCTATTTGTACGTGACCTACAATACCAACCTGACCGCCAATTAAGCAATGTTCTCCTATTTTAGTTGAACCTGCAATACCAGTTTGCGCTGCAATGGCAGTATGTTTTCCAATTTCAACATTATGAGCGATCTGAATCTGATTATCAAGTTTAACGCCTTCATGAATAACAGTTGAGCCTAAGGTAGCACGATCGATGGTTGTACCTGCGCCAACATCTACATGATCTTTTATAATAACATTTCCTATTTGTGGCACCTTTTTATAAATGCCTTTATTGTCAGGCGAAAAGCCAAAACCATCAGCACCAATAATTGCTCCACCATGAATCACACAGCTTTCACCAATTATTGTTTCAGAATAAACTTTACAACCGGGAAATAAAATGCTATCATTTCCAACTTCAACATTATCTCCAATGTAGACGTTTGGATAAATTTTTACATTATCTCCGATTTTTACATTTTCGCCAATATAACTGAATGCACCAACATAGCAATTTTCACCTAATTTAACTGAATCACTCATAAAGTTAGGTGATTCAATACCTGATTTATTTAGTTTAATTTGATTGTAATATTCAAGAAGTTTTGAAAAGGCTTCATAAGAGTCTTCAACCCTAATTAAAGTTGTAGATAATTCAACTTCACTTTTAAAGTCTTTATTAACAATACAAATACTTGCATTAGTAGATTGAATATAGTTGGTATATTTTGGATTAGATAAAAACGTAAGCGATCCTTTTTCGCCTTCTTCAATTTTAGATAATTTTGAAACAGTCGCTTCTGGATTACCTTCAATGTCGCCGTTTAATATCTCTGCTATTTGTCTTGCTGTAAATTTCATTCTGGCAAAAATAGAAAAAAAGTGTTAATAATTGTTTTTAGGATAACAGAAGTAGTGTTTTGTAACCAATTTTGATAAGGCTTTAAGATTTAATTGGTCTGAAGCTTTTGAAACATCGTTCAATTTTCCGTTTTTATATAATATTTTAATCGGTTGTGAATTTAATTTATAAGCTAAGTTTTGGGTCTCGCCAGTAAATACAAAATAAGCTGCTTCATTCTTGGTGAGTTGATGTTGTTTCATTACTTGGGCTAATTTAGCTTCTAACTTTTCAGCTGCAATTGGCTTGTTTTTTAATTTTACTTTTGGTAATCGACGCTCTAAAATCATTTGTGCTAAATGACTTAAAACAAAATCTTTAGATTTTGACCATTGTTTAATAGCGTAAATGACATCATAATCATCTAATTGAGCAAACATTTGCAAAGCCTCTTGATTAAATAATTGACAATTAATTTGATGTTTTAAAAAATAACCTAATTCTTCGTTGCAATATATGGCCTTGCCCGCAAGTAATAACTCTTTTGCTCTTAAAATTATTTTTACTAACAATTGCTCTGCACACAAACCTGTTTTATGCAAATAAACTTGCCAATACATTAATCGTCTTGCTACTAGAAACTTTTCGACTGAATAGATTCCTTTTTCTTCTACAACAATTTGATCATCTTTAACATTTAACATGCTGATTAATCGCTCACTATTAACATTACCTTCAGCTACACCTGTGTAAAAACTATCACGCTTTAAATAATCAAGTCTGTCCATGTCTAGTTGACTAGATAATAATTGACATAAAAATTGTTTAGGATACTTGTCTGTAAAAATATCGATTGCGGTAGATAGTTTCCCCTCAAACTCTTCATTAAGTGCTTTCATGAAACTTAAAGATATATATTCATGAGAAACATCTTCTGCAAACATATGCTCTAATGCGTGCGAAAAAGGCCCATGACCAATATCATGTAATAAAATAGCCATAAGTAGAGCTTCTTCTTCTTTATCTGTAATTTCAACACCTTTAAAACGTAAAACTTTAATCGCTTTTCCCATTAAATGTATACAACCTAAAGCATGATGAAATCTTGTATGATGAGCACCAGGATAAACCAAATAAGACAATCCCATCTGGGAAATTCGGCGTAAACGCTGAAAGTATTTATGTTCAATTAAGTCGAAAATTAAAGGACTAGGAATGGTAATAAATCCATAAATTGGATCGTTTATAATTTTAAGTTTGTTATTTTGTTTCACTAAGAATTCGATTATAAAAAACAAAGATACATATATATGACAAAGCTAAAAGTTTTATGGGTAGATGATGAAATTGATTTACTCAAACCACATATAATTTTTCTTGAACAAAAAAATTACGAAGTAACCACTTGCCAAAGTGGTGCTGAAGCAATTGAATTAGTAACGACTGAAAATTTCGATATTGTTTTTCTAGATGAAAACATGCCAGGTTTAACAGGTTTAGAAACATTAGCTGAAATTAAAACCATTAGAGACCAGCTTCCTGTGGTGATGATTACAAAAAGTGAAGAAGAATATATTATGGAAGAAGCGATTGGGTCTAAAATAACTGATTACCTTATTAAACCGGTTAATCCCAATCAAATTTTATTGAGTTTGAAAAAAAACCTGGATCACTCTCGATTAGTAACCGAAAAAACCACTTCTAATTATCAGCAAGAATTTCGTAAAATAGCGATGGATCTTATGCAAACCAAAACTTATGATGATTGGGCAAACTTATATCTAAAGCTTATTTATTGGGAAATAGAACTTGAAAATATTGATGATAATGGTATGATGGAGATTTTAGAATCTCAAAAAAATGAAGCTAACATTGAGTTTGGGAAATTTATAGAACGAAATTATGCTAATTGGTTTGACAAAAATTCTGAAGCTCCAGAACTATCTCATACCTTATTTAAAAACAAAATTGTGCCTGAATTAAGCCACGATAACCCAACATTATTAGTTGTTATTGATAACCTAAGGTACGATCAGTTTAAGGCATTTGAAACAACCTTAAATGCTTATTATAAAAAAAGTTATGAAGAAGCATTTTACAGCATCTTGCCTACCGCAACGCAATATGCAAGAAATGCTATTTTTTCTGGCTTAATGCCAGCAGACATGGAAAAAATTTACCCTGAATACTGGAAAAATGACACAGATGAAGGTGGAAAAAACTTACATGAAGCCGATTTTTTACAAACGCAAATAGCTCGTCTAGGCTTAGATTACAAATACTCATACCACAAAATAACCAATGTCAATTCAGGGCGAAAATTAGTAGATAATTTTAAGCAAGAAAAATCTAACGATCTATGTGTTGTTGTTTATAATTTTGTGGATATGCTATCTCACTCAAAAACGGAACTTGAAGTAATCAAGGAGTTAGCATCTAACGACAAATCATATCGCTCTTTAACTCAGAGTTGGTTTAAAAATTCGCCATTATTACAAATAATCCAGCAGGCTAAAAACATGGGTTTTAAATTAATCATCACAACCGATCACGGAACCATTAATGTTAAAAACCCTTCAAAAGTTATCGGCGATAAAAATACAAGTCTAAATTTGCGCTATAAAACAGGAAAAAGCCTCACCTATAATGCCAAAGACGTGATTGCCGTTAAAAATCCGAAAGACTTTCATTTGCCAAGTATAAACATGTCAAGTTCTTACATCTTTGCTAAAAGTAATTACTTTCTAGCCTACCCAAATAATTATAACTATTATGCCAATTACTTTAAGCAAACCTACCAACATGGCGGTGTGTCTTTAGAAGAAATGATTATTCCTTTTGCTGTTTTTAATCCTAAATAATGAAGTTTACCAATTATAGTTTAGATGATTTAAATCACATTGCAACAGAAATTATTGCAAAATCATCGCATAAAATTATTAGTTTTCAGGGTGACTTAGGTGCTGGAAAAACCACTTTAATAAAAGCATTAGTCAAAACATTAGGTATAGAAGATCATGTTTCAAGTCCTAGTTTTTCTCTAGTAAACCCTTATGAAGCCAAAGATGTAAAAGTATTTCATTTTGACTTTTACAGAATTAATTCGATCGAAGAAGTTTATGATATCGGTTTTGAAGATTATCTGAACCAAGATGCTTGGATTTTTATTGAGTGGCCAGAAAAAATAGAGCGAATTATCGATTTTGAACATCACAAAATAAAAATTCAGTTTAATGAATTACTTCAACGGGAGTTGACATTTATATAGTGTTCAGTTTAAAATTAGTGAATTTCAATTATATTTGAAATTATGAATCAACCAACATCACCGTTTTCAGTTTCTGAATTACTTCCACAAGAAGAAATGCTCGAAATCACAAAGGCTAAAGGACAGTTATTTATTGGTTTACCTAAAGAAACTAGCTACCAAGAAAAGCGCGTTTGTTTAACTCCAGATGCCGTTAACGCCTTAACAGCAAATGGTCACCGCGTACTTATTGAAAAAAAAGCGGGTGAACACGCAAACTTTAGTGACCGAGATTACACAGAAGCTGGTGGCGAAGTTACAAATGATCGGAATAAGATTTTCTCCTGCCCTATTATTTTAAAAGTGGCACCTTTAACGCATGATGAAGTTGATTTGATTCATCCACAATCTATTTTAATTTCAGCTTTACAACTTAAAACACGCCAAAAATCTTATTTTCAAAAATTAGCTGAAAAACGGGTAACTGCCTTAGCTTTTGAATTTATTAAAGATGAGTTTGGTAATTATCCGATTGTAAAGGCCTTGAGTGAAATTGCAGGTACATCTTCAGTGCTAATCGCCGCTGAATTACTATCTAATGTTTCTGATGGAAACGGCTTAATGTTAGGTAATGTAAGCGGTGTTCCGCCAATAGAAATTGTCGTAATTGGCGCTGGCACGGTCGGTGAGTACGCCACCAAATCAGCTGTTGGCTTAGGTGCTAACGTAAAAGTATTTGACAGTTCATTAACGCGATTACGTGACCTTAAGAGTTTTGTAGGCCATAATTTGTATACATCAACCATACAACCTAAAACACTAGTTAAAGCTTTAAAGCGTGCTGATGTTGTCATTGGTGCTGTTCGTGGCAAAAACCGCTCGCCTATTTTGGTAACTGAAGCTATGGTAAAACAAATGAAAACTGGCGCTGTAATGATTGATGTGAGCATTGATATGGGTGGTTGTATTGAAACTTCTGAGGTAACAAGCCATTCTAGACCCACAATTATTGAACATGATGTTTTACATTATGGCGTGCCAAATATACCATCACGCTACGCACGAACATCATCTTTAACGCTTAGTAATATTTTTACACCTTATTTGCTTCATATTGCTGAAGAAGGCGGCCTAGAAAATACAATTCGATATGAAAAAGGCTTGAGAAATGGCTTATATTTGTATCATGGTATTTTAACTAATAAATCTGTTGCCAATTGGTTTGATTTAGATTATAAAGACCCTAATTTATTAATCTTTTAATTGAAGCTTTTGCAGATTATAGTTTTAAAATTAATGCACATTTAAACCTTTGTAAATGAAATTTGTTCACCGTTTGGGCTACTATTTAGGCGGATTTATTGTTGGTCTTATTATTTTAATGTTTTTTTTAAACGGTAAAAAAGCCTCTTGCGCCTATGGGCTAGATGCTCGAGTAAAAAAAAATATAGGTTTAAAAAAAACAAAGTATACCACATCGGCTTTAACTGAATTTAATACCTTAAAAATTGATACCGCAAATTTTAAAACATTACTTCAAAAGGCTGATGTAAACTTTAGTGCTAGCCAAACCAAACTTGACTCCTGCAAAATTTATGCGCTAGAAACTTCAACTGAAACGCAAAATTTAGAACTTAAAATTCAAAATTGCGACTCTATAGCTCGTGTATTGTCAATAAAATTACTAGAAGATTAAATAAATTCGTCTTAAAATGTTAATTCTTAAGAACTGATTTATTTAAAATTCATATATTGGTTCAAATTCATTTTATGAGATTTATTCTTATTATAATTTTTTGTGTTAGTTTGATCAGTTGTCAGAACTCAACTAAAAGCTCAAATAATAAGCAGACTAAACAAAAAACCATAGTTAAAAAAAGCCTTGAAGAGATTAAAAAAGATGGTAAACTGAAAGCCATAACAACTTATAGTGGTACAACCTATTTTTTATATAAAGGAAAACCTATGGGTTTTGAGTATGAGCTGTTAGAACGATTAGCAAAACATCTTGAACTTGAACTCGAAATGGTTATTGCGAAAGATGAAGACAGTTTAATTGACATGCTTAATGAAGGAAAAGGTGATTTAATAGCTTATGGTTATACCATTACAGAAGACCGCAAAAAGAAAGTGTCTTTTACAAAGCCTTTGTATACATCTCATCAGGTATTAATACAGCGAAAGCCCGATTATTGGAGGCAAATGAAAATTCATGAAATTAATGAGTATTTAGTTAAAGACCCTATTGAATTACTTGGTGACTCAGTGTCAGTAAAACTAAATTCATCTTATGCAAAACGCATTAAAAATTTATCTGATGAACTCGGTGGACAAATTTTCATAGACCCTATTCCTGGCGAAACATCTACCGATAGTATTATTAAAATGCTAGTTGATAAAAAAATTGATTACACCATAGCAGACCAAAACATTGCTTTTATTAATGCCTCTTATTACCCTATTTTAGACATAAGCACTAAAGTTAGCTTTGCACAACGTATAGCTTGGGCAACTCGGCCTAACAACCCTGAATTATTAGCAGAAATAAATAATTGGATAACCAACATAAAAAAAACAGTTGATTATCATGTAATTTATAATAAATATTACAAAAATAAACGTTTATATAAAAGGCGTGTTGTAAGTGATTTTTATAGCTTAAATGAAGGGAAAATAAGCCCGTACGACGATTTGATTAAAACCCAAGCTCAAAAACTTGGAATTGATTGGCGACTTTTAACTTCTTTAATGTATCAAGAATCACGATTTAAACCTAATGAAGAGTCTTGGGTTGGTGCACAAGGTTTAATGCAGTTAATGCCCGCTACTGGTCGTGAATTAGGTGTAAAACAACCCTTTAATCCTAAAGATAATATTCAAGGTGGCACAAAATATCTTGCACAACTACTCGAAGAATTTGAAGATGTTCCTGATAGTCTACAACGTATTAAATTTGCTTTAGCTTCTTACAATTCTGGTTTATATCACGTTAAAGATGCTCAACGTTTAGCTGAAATAGAAAATCAAAACCCTAAAATGTGGGATAATAATGTTGAGGAAAGTATGCTTAAATTAAGTTCGCCAAAATATTACAACAAAAAAGGTATTAAATATGGTTATGTTCGTGGTCGTGAACCTTACAACTACGTTAAAGAAATTATGGCAAGATACGATCATTATAAACGATTTATAGACCAATAATATGGCAATTCCTCTAATAAGTATTCCACCAGCTGACCAAATTAAGTTAAAAGTTGAGCGCTCACTACGCCACTATAATAAACTTTTAAAAGAACTAAAAGATAAACCACTTGAACCAGATACAATTCATTTTATTGCAAATCAGATAACAACAATAGAAGCACTCAATTTTCAACTTAAAACCTCAAGTCGAAAAATTAAACAATCAAAACAACAACTCCTCACATATCTTCAAAAAAATGAAGGGATTTATCCTAAAAATCATTTTATGAGTTTATATATGGCTGTAGGAATGACAGCTGTTGGGATACCTGCAGGTATTGTATTTAGTTTTTTGGTAAATAATACAGCTTTTATAGGTATTGGTTTACCGATTGGTTTGTCTATAGGCTTAGCAATTGGGCATCAAAAAGACCTTAAAATTAAAGCCAAAGGAAAACAAATTAACTACGCGCTTTAATTTTTTGAAATACATCCCATAAACAAACACCAACGCTTACCGAAATATTTAAAGAGTGCTTGGTTCCATATTGAGGGATTTCAATTACCGTATCGCAAACATCAATCACTTTTTGGCTAACACCTTTCACTTCATTTCCAAAAATTAAAGCAATAGGTTCTTCAATTTTTGGTTGAAAGTTATTAAGCATTGTAGCATTTTCAGTTTGTTCAATGGCAATTTTACGGTGGTGTTTTAAATATTCTAAGGCTTCTAAAGTTTCATTAAAATAGCGCCAGTTTACAGACTCAGTTGCTCCCAATGCTGTTTTAGTAATATCTTTATGTGGTGGTTGCGCTGTAATGCCACAAAGTATAATCTCTTCAACTAAAAAGGCATCAGCTGTTCTAAATACCGAACCAATGTTATTTAAACTTCTAATATTATCAAGTACGATAGTTATAGGCGTTTTTTTAGCCGATTTATAAGCGCTTGTGCTTAAACGGTTTAGTTCACTGTTTTTTAATTTTCTCATCATTCAATTTTTAAAAGCCATAGCAATTTATTTTAATTTATTTGAGATATCTTATTTTAGCAAAAAATACTTCAAATTGAGCAAGGCTAAAACTAAAACAGCAAAAATAACACCTTTAATGAAGCAATATAATGCTATAAAGGAAAAATATCCTGACGCCTTATTATTGTTTAGAGTTGGTGATTTTTACGAAACTTTTGGAGATGATGCTGTTAAAACAGCTCGTATTTTAAATATTGTTTTAACCAATCGTAATAATGGTAGTGAGCGAACAGAATTAGCTGGATTTCCACACCACTCATTAAATACCTACTTGCCTAAATTAGTCCGCGCTGGTGAGCGTGTAGCAATTTGCGATCAACTCGAAAATCCGAGTCAAACTAAAAAAATAGTGAAGCGTGGCGTTACAGAATTAGTCACACCTGGTGTTTCTTATAACGATGAAGTTTTACAAAGTAAGTCTAATAACTTTTTAGCAGCGATTTACTGGAACAAAACCGATTACGGTGTTGCTTTTCTAGATGCTTCAACTGGTGACTTTTTTACAGCTGAAGGCCAAAAAAATTATATAGACAAACTCTTGCAGAATTTTGAACCTAGTGAAGTTTTAATTCCAAAACAATTCAAATCTGAACGTTTTAATTTATTCGATTCTAACTTAAACTTTTTCTTTTTAGATGATTGGGTGTTTAACTTCGATTATGCGCATGAAAGCCTTAATGAGCATTTTCAAACTAAAAGTTTAAAAGGCTTTGGAATAAGCGATTTTACAAACGGTATCATTGCAGCTTCTGCTGTGCTTCATTACCTGAATGAAACTAGAAACCAGCATAAAAAACATATTAGTTCTATTAAACGCCTTGTACAAGATGAATATGTTTGGATGGATCACTTCACCATTAAAAATTTAGAATTATATCAAGGAAACGCAAGTAATGCCATTGGTTTAGTTAATGTCATAGACCATACAATTTCAGCTATGGGCAGCCGGATGCTTAAACGCTGGTTAGCGCTACCTCTTAAAACAAAAACAGCTATAGAGCAGCGCCATGACATTGTTCAAACCCTTTTACTTGATCCTAATATCCATGAAAAAATTGTAAATCAGCTTCAACAAATTAATGACTTGGAGCGCTTAATTTCAAAAGTTTCAACTAATAAAATTACACCGCGTGAAACTTTGCAATTACAAACTTCATTAAATGCTGTTGCCGAAATTAAAAACTTATTGAGGCAACATGCGCAGAAAGAACTAAAAACTATTGGTGATACCTTAAACCCTTGTCATGAACTTCGCGAAACAATTTCAAAAGCCATTCATGAAGATGCACCCGTCAATATTTCAAAAGGTAATGCTATTGCAAAAGGATATTCTGATGAATTAGACGAATTGCGCCATTTGGCCAATTCAGGAAAATCTTACCTCGATGAAATGCTGAAGCGGGAAACTGAAGAAACAGGAATTTCAAGCTTGAAAATTGCTAGTAATAATGTGTTTGGCTATTATATTGAAGTTAGAAACACGCATAAAGATAAAGTTCCTGAAACATGGACACGGAAACAAACCTTAGTAAATAGTGAGCGTTACATTACCGAAGAACTTAAAAACTATGAAGCAAAAATTTTAGGTGCCGAAGAAAAAATTCAATTTTTAGAATTAGAGCTTTTCAATCAACTTGTTGAGTGGATTCAAAACTATATAAAAGTGGTTCAAGAAAACGCAAGAATTATTGGCCAACTAGACTGCTTATGTGGCTTTGCGCAATTAGCCAAAACAGAGCATTATACTAAACCAGTGCTCGACGAAACTTTTGATATAGAAATTACTGAAGGTCGACATCCTGTTATAGAAAAACAACTTCCCGCTGGTGAACAATACATTAGCAACTCTATTAGCCTAAATCATGACCAACAACAAATTATTATGATTACAGGACCTAATATGAGTGGTAAATCAGCCATTTTAAGACAAACGGCATTAATTGTTTTACTCGCTCAAATTGGGTGCTTTGTACCAGCAAAAGCAGCAAGAATAGGTATTATTGATAAGTTATTTACGCGAGTTGGTGCCAGCGATAATATTTCTCAAGGCGAATCTACATTCATGGTTGAGATGAATGAAACTGCAAGCATACTCAACAATTTATCAGATAGAAGCCTTATTATTTTAGATGAAATCGGTCGTGGAACAAGCACTTATGATGGTATTTCAATCGCCTGGGCAATCAGTGAATTTTTACATAAACACCCTGCAAAACCTAAAACCCTTTTTGCAACGCATTACCACGAATTAAACAGCATGGCTGATCGTTTTGAACGCATTAAAAACTTTAATGTTTCGGTAAAAGAATTAAAAGACCAGGTCTTGTTTTTGCGGAAGCTAGTTGAAGGTGGCAGTGCACACAGTTTTGGAATACATGTGGCTAAAATGGCTGGTATGCCCCAATTTGTATTACAAAAAGCTAATACTGTTTTAAAGAAGTTAGAAGAATCACGCACGTCTGAAGATATGGAAAAACAGCTTAATAATTTTCAAGATGAAGAACAACTCAGCTTTTTTAAACTGGATGATCCTTTATTAGAAGACATCAGAACTGAAATTGTTGACTTAGATATTAACACCTTAACCCCAGTTGAAGCTTTAATGAAGCTCAATGAAATTAAACGTAAAATTTCTAATTAGCGAAGTTTTTAATTTGTTTGAAATAAAAAATATTCAAGCACTCTCAATTAATAAAATACTCTGCTAAGTTTTTATCCTTATTTCTTATCTAAATTAAGATTTAAGATTTAATTCGTATTATTGAAAACTTACATGATTTTTATAAACAAACTACGTTTATCTAACAAAGATTTTTCAAAATAACAAACAATGAATAAAAAGGCCTTTTTAATATTAATTACTAGTGTTTCAGCACTTGGCGGTTTACTTTTTGGATATGACACAGGCGTGATTAACGGCGCTCAATTTTTTTTAAGTAAATATTTTGAGTTAGATCCTGGAATGAAAGGTTGGGTTGTGGCGAGTGCTTTATTAGGTTGCTTAGTTGGTGCCCTTTCTTCAGGTTTTTTAAACGCTCAATTTGGCAGAAAAAACACCTTAATTCTTTCTGCTGTATTATTTACAATTTCTGCTTGGGGTTCTGGTATGCCATCATTACTTCCTGAAAGTGTAAGTCTATTAGTTCTTTTTAGAATTATTGGTGGTGTTGGTATTGGTTTAGCTTCTATGTCTGCCCCGGTATATATTGCCGAAATTGCACCTTCAAAACAACGTGGTACTTTAGTAAGCTTTTATCAACTAGCCATTGTTATAGGTTTTTTTGTGGTCTTTCTCGTGACATATTTTATCGGAAAAGATTTAACCGAAACTCAAAATATACAGTTCGGCTGGCGACAAATGTTTTGGTCAGAGTTAATACCTTGTGCATTATTTTTACTAACCTTGTTCTTTGTTCCTAAAAGTCCTCGATGGCTGTATTTAAAAGGTCGAGATATAGAAGCCTTTAAAACATTGAAAAAAATTCATGGTGAAGTACTTGCTATAGATGAGCAACGGGAAATCAAAAAGTCTATTGAAAAAAATCAAAATCAAAACAAACAGGTAAATTATTTTTCAAAAACCATACTTGGTATCATTATAATCGGTACGGTTTTTTCTATGATGCAGCAGTTCACTGGAATTAATGCAGTGTTATATTACGGTGCTGATATTTTTGAAAAAGCACTTGGTTTTGGTAAAGATGATGTTTTGGCTCAACAAATCTTATTAGCTGGTGTTAATCTCGTATTTACTTTTGTTGCCATGTTTTCTGTAGATCGGTTTGGCCGCAAACCTTTAGTAATTATTGGTTGTGTCGGGATGATTATCGGCTTTTTATTACTGGGCTTGAGTTTAAAATATAATGCTGTTGGCTTGGTCTCATTAATTGGTGTATTGCTATTTATTGCTTCATTTGCAATGTCTATGGGACCAGTGGTTTGGGTAGTTTTATCAGAAATGTTTCCTAATCGCATTCGTAGTGTGGCCATGTCTGTGGCGGTGGCTGCACAATGGGGTTCTAATTATATTGTTTCGCAAAGTTTTCCTGTTGTCATGGAAAGTGAACTTAACGAAAATACTTTCTGGAATGGCTCTCTGCCCTATTTTATCTTTATTGGATTTATGATATTCTTAATTATATTTATAGTTAAGTTTATTCCTGAAACTAAAGGTAAATCTTTAGAAGAACTTGAGAACATTTGGGAAAATAAATTGTAAGCAACCTAAACGCTTCTGATTACTGATGCAAAATTTATGTATTTAAGCCTCAAATGTTTCGCTTGATTAGCTTTCTGCAAACATTATAAAGACGATTTATATATTTACTTTATTATTTTTGAAACTTTCATAAAGGCTAAGTTATTTTTAATCAAATAGATAGAATTTAAGTTGAAAATTAGTCATATTTTTTCATCATAATGCTTTGAAAAATGAAATAAAGGCTTAAATTTGCACCCGCAATAAGTTCTTATAAATACTGCGAAAGTAGCTCAGGGGTAGAGCATCACCTTGCCAAGGTGAGGGTCGCGGGTTCAAATCCCGTCTTTCGCTCATAGATAAAAATTTTATTTAGTTTATCTAAGTAAAATTATGAGTTAAAAGAAGCGACCTTAGTCGCGCCCGCTAAAGTGGGTTCTCCCGATGCTTCGGGACCGTCTTTCGCTCAATAAGTTATTCGCTCGGATGGTGGAATTGGTAGACACGTTGGACTTAAAATCCAATGACCATTGCGGTCGTGCGGGTTCAAGTCCCGCTCCGAGTACTTAAAGCCTTGTTAGTCTGTTGATTTTCAAGGCTTTTTTGTTTTAAACCTCTTTTTTATCCCTGATTTGTACCTTATTTTGAACTAAATTTAAACGATAAGCTTTAACTTCTTAGCTGCAAGCCTCAAAACCCTAATCCAACTTACAACTAAATCAATTTTAACTTAATAACTTTGTCTTCTCTAAAAACTACTTTTATTTAACCTGAAGTCATCATGATTAAAAACAAAAAAGCCAAATGGATTGTTAGAGGCATTCTACTTGTTGGTACTGTAATTTCTTTATTTTTTGTGCCCTGGATTTTAGTCAAAGCGTGGCTGCTACCCTTACCAGATACGGTACAGGAACAAGTTGATGAGGCTATCGGGCATGGTTTTGATGGTATGATTGTATACATCGACCAAGCTGGCCAACCACCTCAATTTTACACTGGTGGATGGAATGACCGCTCAAAAAAAATCCCAGCCAAGCCAGAATCCTTGTTTAAAATTGCTAGTATTAGCAAACTATATACGGCCGTGACCATGACTAAATTAGTGAATGAAAAACGCTTAGATTTTAATCAAGTACTCACTGATTTTCTTCCCGAACTTAAAAACCGTATAGAATATGCCGATGATATTAGTTTAAAAATGATGATACAACATCGGTCTGGCATCCCAAACTACACAGACAATCCAAAATTTTGGGTCGATGAAGAAGCTAATAGTAAACACGCCTTAGATTTTGCCCTAGATTTACCTGCCCGATTTAAACCTGACCAAGCATACCACTACTCTAACACTAATTATTTGTTGCTGCGCAAGATTATGGATCAAGTTTTAGGCTATAACCACCACGAATACATCAAAACTCATATTTTAGAACCTCTTCAGCTGCA
The DNA here is from genome assembly GCF_017311165.1 of Psychroflexus sp. ALD_RP9. Lineage (GTDB taxonomy): Bacteria > Bacteroidota > Bacteroidia > Flavobacteriales > Flavobacteriaceae > Psychroflexus. Next base: position 2,509,291 of record NZ_CP062973.1, read on the forward strand.
AAACACTTTTTTTTCTATTAACGAAGTTAACTTAGACCATGTCATGAGTGGTTATTACGTTGGTTATGAAGATGATTTTAAATCCCGTGATAATGGTATGTTAGCCACTGCTGAAGATGTTGGTATTTTTATACGTGCTTTAAATGATGGCTCTGTTTTTAATGAAAGTGAACAAGAACTTTATCCTTATGAGTACGAGCATGGCGGTTTGGTGGTGGGCTACCAAAGTTTAGCCGAATATCACGAAGACCTTGATACTGTCGTGGTTCAATTTATAAACACTACCGATTTTGAAGGCTATGAATGGAATTTATCTGAAATTACTATTAACCGAATAGTGAGCATCTTAAAACGCAACAACAACTAGCCAAAACAAGACTTGCTTATAACCTTAATTGAAGTGATAATCCAAAAAGCATGACCAAGTCTACTTTAAAAAACTAGCTATAAATTAATGCTTAAAAGCGATAAAATAAAAACCAAAAGGTCATAACCAAAGTCTACTATATAAAAACCGGCTATAAATTGATGCTTAAAAGTGATAAAAACCAAGGGGTCATGACCCCTTGAAGTTAAGACATGACCCTTAAAGATTTTTGATTTATATTTTATCCTGAAAAGCCTCTATCTTTAACAAGATTCCCCCTACAATTTTAATTTCTTCATCTGTTAAGCTATACAACTCATAAAACATTTGGTCGATTTAAACTTCATTTAATACCAAGGGGTCATGACCCCTTGAAGTTGAAGAACGATCCCTTGAAGTTGAGGAATAATTCCTTGAAGTTAAGGCATGACTCTTAAAGTTTTTGAAATGTACTATTTTGAAATATACCTGTCTTTATTAGGATTCTTCTACAATTTTTATTTATCTCGTCTCATTTTTGTTTTTATCAAGCGGTACTTGTGAATCATCATTTAAATTTTGTAATTAAGTTGCTCCTTCTACGATTTTTATTTCTTCATCTGTTAAGCCATACAACTCATACACCATTTGGTCGATTTCTTTGTCGGTTTGGTCGATTTGGTTTTTAAGGTTTTTGGCTTTGGCTTGCTCGGCCAAAAAATAATCTTCCCACTCGGCTTCTTGACCTAAGCTGAGTTTAATTTTTTTCTTTTTAAGTTCTTTGATGAAATCGGCAAAACTCAACTCATACCAATCTTGTAGCTTTTTAGGGAGTTTTCCTAACTCTTGGGGAAATTGGCGTTGTAGATTGCGTTTGAATTTTGAGGAGACTTCTTGTAATTCTTTGTTTAAAGCCAACATTTGGTCGGCTTTTGTTTCAAAAATTAATTGTTCATTATGTGATGCTCTTACTAAGGGTAATTGTTCAATTGTTGATTTATTTATAGCTAAATAGCCACCTGCTAAATGCTTGTCTTTAAATTCATTAATTAAATAAAAAGTTATAAACCTACTGTTTAAAATCGCTAATAAGAATTTTGGATTGAAATTTGCAAATCCATATATTCCATAAATTCCAACACCTAAGCCTAAAGGTTTATCAGTATAAAATGCCTCAAGCCTTTTTGTCATTCCAGCAATAATAACCTTAGGAGTATTCCAAAATTCAATTTTAGAATCAGCTAAAATATCTTTATCAAGCTTAATTTTTGGATAGCTAAATCTATTTTTCATATATGGAACAGTAGATATATCAATTAAATATGGATCAATTGATCCACTTACAGCAAAATTAATACCTTCATTATCTTCGTTTACTAACGGAAGAATTTTTTTAGCTTCAAAGCCTGTTGTCCCTGAATTAATCTGAATATCATAATCACCAAAAGTTTTAAATCTTTTGAATTTATTATCTTCCTTTATGAAGTCATTTATCCTCTCAAGATTTTCTATTTTTCTAATTTCGTAAACATTGAACGAATCGTTTGAATTATCTGCTATTATGATTATTGGATAAACTCCAACATTTTTAAAAATTGGTAAAGTAGAGATATTGATTGCTTTATTTAATCCGTTTCTTTTTAAATACTCTAGTGATTTTTCTGCATAATCACTTATAAGTAATTTGTTTGGTATTATCCAGCCATAAATTTTATTTTTTGTAACGCTAGCAAATTTTAATAAAAAAGGCACATATAAATCCCACGCACCTGTAAGTTGCTTATGATTTTTATTAAGCCATTCCCTTTCAGCTTTTATCATAGTGCGAGCATTAACATAAGGCGGATTCCCAATTACTACATCAAAACCACCTTTATATTCGGTTTTAAAGGCTTCGTCTATGGTGCAACACATCTGGTTAATCAAGGCTTGGGTTGCTTTGGGATGTTTGGGTAGTTCGTGCTTACTGCGGTTGCGCTGTATATAGTTAATGGTATTATTCAGCTGCTCATGTGAAGTCACTTCCTTAGGCTGTGAATATTTTTGTTGCCACAAGGGTTTGTTTTGTTCTTTACGCAAGGCGTCATTTTTTTCTGTACGCAAGGGGTCATGACCCCTTGTATTTTCTGAAAGACCCCTTGTATTTTCTGAAAGATCCCTTGTATTTTCTGAAAGATCCCTTGTATTTTCTGAAAGATCCCTTGTATTTTCTGCATGATTCTTTTTAGACTTTCTGGCTTTGTTAACTTTAAGCGACGTGATAGATTTTAGCTTCTGCATAATGCTTGGCACCTCTTCTATCTCGCAGGCGATTAATAAATGTACATGATCGCCACAAATATTATAGGCCAATAGCTTCAATTGGTCTTCTTCTACTATCTCATAAATGCTTTTGGTGACTATATAGTCATCTTCTGGGGTAAAATATACCACGTTCGGGTAGGGATTGGTTCCGCCGTCTCGACGTTCTCTTACCTTGTAACGTTTCATTCTAGGTGAAGTTCGGCTGTCGTGAATTGCTGTGGTGATATGGTAAATTTTATTGTTTTTTTCTTGAAATACCTGCGGAAATTCGGTTTCCCACTTAAAAGCCTTTTCGCCAGCCACTTCGGGATCGTCTATTAAAGAGTTACCACATTTTATGTTTTTACTTAAATCATTCAACTTTCTGTTGGGTTGGGCGGTTCTTAACCATAATGAAAGCTTGGCAATTTCTACCGATTCGTTATTAATGTCTACGCCAAATAAATTGTTTTCTAAAATGCTGTTTTCTATATTCGGAAATACAAAACCACCACCCATGAGTTTAGTTTCTAATTCGTCTACATATTGGTGTTCGGCAATTAAAAAGTTTAAAGCTTCATTGAGAAATGCACCCGAACCACAAGCAGGATCTACTATGGTGAGTTGCAATAGCCAATCTCGGTAATCTTTCAGCTTTTGTAAAAGTTTCTCTTTGGTTTTCTTTTGTCTATTCAGTTGGTAATCCTCTTCAACTAAGTTGAGTGTTTCTTTTTGTTCTTCGCAAAGCTTGCCTACTGTATTTTCTACAATGTATTTGGTAATGTATTTTGGCGTGTAAAAAACGCCGTCTTTTTTTCGCTTGCTTATTACCAAGGGCTCATAAGCCTTTTTGTTTTCTTTTCTCAAGGGGTCATGACCCCTTGTAACATGCTTACCATCATCACCCCTTGTAATATCCTTACTATCATGACCCCTTGTAATATCCTTACTATCATCACCTCTTGTAACACCTTTGCTATCATGACCACTTGTAGCATTACCCATGGTAGACAGCTTTTCTTGTATTTCTTCAATTTCATTTAAAGAATTTTCAAAAATGTGTCCGAGTATGTTCACATCTACTTCACTATCAAAATCGTATTCCGAAAGTTTCAGCGTGTGTTTATAAAGTAAATCGTCATCAATTTTTACTTCATCTAAAACTTCATCAGGTTTAAACAAACCGCCATTGTATGGGTAAACATCGTATTGCTTGCCTTTGTGTCCTGTGTTTAAATAGCTAAAGTATTTTTTGAACCGTTGATATAATGGCGTGTACGCATCTAATTCTTGCAATTGCTCCCATTGCTTTAAAATGAGCCGCACCGAATTGGGAGGCAACAAATGCCGATCTTCTGCAAAAAACAAAAACAAGAATCGGTCTAGTAATTTTTGCGATTTTTTAAAAAGCAGCAAAGCCTCTACATCAGGATTAAGTTGCGTCAAGTTGTTGAATAATTCTCGTTTAAATAAGCTATAATCTTTATAAAGTTGCTTAGTTATAGTATCTTCTTGGCTTAAGGATTCGGTTTTAATTTTTTTAGGGGTATCCTTACTGATATTTTGGTAAGCTAGGCACAAATACAGCAAATTGAATTGCTCTTGGTTAAGCTCAAATAAATTGAAAGCTTGATGTTCGATAGCATTGTCAATATAAAAGCGCAATTTTTCGAAATTAGACGTGATGACGTAGGTACAATTGGTTTGATTGTTTTTGTAACCAAAAGCCTGGGTTTCTACTTTGCTTAAATCGGTCGTGTTAGTACCTTTGAGTTCAATGACGCCAACTACTTTCTCTTTTACTAAAATTCCGCCGTCAGCTTTTTTGCTGTTTTTTACATTTTTAAGCTCAGTCGTTAAATTGAAATCGGTATCTGGATTAAGCGTGTAACCTAAAATTTTGACAAATAAATCACGCAAAAAACCTTCTTGGTATTGCTCTTCTTTAGCATTACGAATATTCTCTTGAATACTAGGATCATGAAAATGCGCTTGAAAAGCTTCCCACTTTTCTTGTAATTCTTTTTGATTTTGCGCTTTTAGGTATTTCTGAACAACGGTAGATTGAAATAAGGCCATAAAATTAATGAAGTCTAGATTACAGCTTAAAATTAAATAAAATTATCTTTAAAAGTGATGGTTCAAATTTTTTTTTCAATACATTTAAAGATGAGCTGAAATTTAATAAGAACAACTCTCATACAAAACAACACTAAATAACAAGGCTGAAATGCTTTAAACCTCTAAAGAATTTCTGTTATAAGGCTTTGATTAGCTTAATAATGAATAAAATGTTGATAACTTTTTAGAGACAATTAGTTTTATTTAGCTTGTATTAATGCTACATTTGTTGAAGTAATTGATTAAGGTCTTAGACTTATTTTGCTAAATACAATTGGTTAAGGTGTTTTGAAGCGCTTTAAATTTGATAAAATCTAAATGAAAGGGTTCAATTTATTTTTGAAACGGTTCACTTAGATAATTGAAACGGTTCGCTTAAGCATTTGTTACGGTTCATTTTTATTTTGAAACGGTTCAACTTTAGCAAAAACCATAAAAAAACCCCGTTTAAGCGGCAACTTAAACAGGGCTTTCGATCGTGATAAAGGTCTACTTAACTTACTTGCTCGTACTTTAAGTTATTTAATAAACCTTTAAGATCATCTCCAGGCGTGAATAGTATTCGCGCCTTTTTTATTTGCGCTACACTAAACTCCTCTTCGGTAGCCACACCATCGCTACTCACCGAAATTCTGAAATCGCCTAAATGGCCGAGTTCAATTTTATCGCCTTCATTTAACCGATACACAATGGCATCGAGTAAAGCGATAATTACACCATAACAGTCGGCTTTGCTTAAACTCGATTGTTTAGCGCTGAGCAAAGCTAACTCGTCTAAATTAGCAACACCACTTTGCAGTGCTCTTGCATGAAACTTTCTTGGGCCGTCTGGCTCCTGTGGGTTCACTTTCTGAACCCTTTTAATTGTCACCATAATTTATGGATTTAATTGCCCGCTAGCAAGGCGTTAATAATTGTAAATCGCTTACAGTCACTAGTCTACTGAAAGCTTATTACAAAGATGGGCTAAAAATCGATTGCTTTTAAATATTCCTTAAAAAGGTTATTAACAAAGTTATTAACATTATGAAAAGCTTTGTATTTATTGGGCTTACAGATAAGCGAATGAAATATTTTAACATTACTTTAACTTAGTAATTAAAATGTTATTTAATTAAAAGTTTCCTAAAATATGGTAGTACATTTTTGAATTTAGCTTTATGTCTCAAATAAAAGCATAAAACTACTTATTAAGTGACTTTCTTCAAGGATTATTCGGTACAAAAACAACGTTTTATTTCTCCTTAATCATAATCTTTTTTTAAAAAATAAACGAGTTTATTATCCTAACTATTATTTATCATAGATTTAAATCAAAAAAAATTATGAAATCTATTTTCGCTGCTTTATTAGTTGTCATTAGCTTATCAAGTTGTAACAACACAAACCAAACTAACAACACAGAAGAAGAAACGAAACCTAAAGAACAAAACACAAGCAAGTTAGCTGTTCAAAACAAAAGTGAAGTCAATATTGACGTAAAACCTATATCGCATGCTAGCTTTGTATTGCAGTTAGACAGTTTAAAGCTGTTTATAGATCCTGTTTCGGCTGAAGACTTTAAACCATACGGCCAGCCTCATTATATTTTAGTGACCGATATTCATGGTGATCATTTTAGTACAGAAACTTTAGAAGCCATGCCAGGAGAATTTAGCATAATTGCGCCACAAGCCGTTTATGACCAGCTTTCTGAAAATTTAAAATCTAAAACCTTAGTGCTTAATAATAGGCAATCAGAACAACTTCAAACTGCTTTTAATTTAAAAGCGCTACCTATGTATAATATCACCGAGGGTAGATTAGACAAGCACCCAAAAGGTCGAGGAAATGCTTATGTGATTAATTATCATGACAACAAAATTTACATTAGTGGCGATACTGAAGACATTAAAGAAATGAGAGCCCTAGAAAATATAGATATGGCTTTTATTTGTATGAATTTACCCTACACGATGGACTTAAACCAAGCAGCTGATGCGGTGTTAGAATTTAAGCCCAAAAAGGTAATTCCCTACCACTATAGAGGTGTAAAAGACGGCAAAGCTTATTATGAAGATGTTGAAGAATTTAAGTCTATCGTAACAAGTAATGATGCATCTATAGAAGTAGAATTGTTAGATTGGTATGATATGTAAATAAAAAATTGACTTATTTTTTCATGAAACCGGGTTTAAGTTACTTCTAATTAGTAATTTAAATACGGTTTTTTCTTTAACTGAATTGATTGTTATTGTTATATATAGTAATAATAAAAAAATCCTGCGCCTCACCCATTATATCCAAAGTTTATAAACATCTTTACAAAGATTTATAACTACAAGTTTACACTATGAAAAAACTAAATATAATTATTGGCTTGCTTACTTTAATTACAATGCTATCGTGCTCTTCAGATGATGACAGACAAAACGAAATATTTCAAACAGACTCTGAATTTTCAATTAATGGCACAAATTATTCTATTTCAAACGGTTTTATATTATCTTCATTTGATGCTACAAATAATAGCCGACATGCCATTTACCTTCTCAATGGAACAATATTGAATAACGAATGGTATGGTGCAGGATGTGATTTCTCCAATAATTTAACGCAAGGCGTCATTTTTAATATCACTTCAAATTCTCAAACTGAATTAGCAGAAGGCACTTATAACTATGAATTATCTACAAATGAAGCTTCTTTAAACGAGACCAATATTTCTACAAATATTGTTATGGAAAACAACTGTATAATAAGCTTAAATGATATTGATGAAGACCAAATCAATTCTGGAAGCATAACAGTTGAACGCCTCAATAATAGTTACACATTAACATTCTCGTTTATGACGACTGATTTCGGAAATATTAGCGGAAGTTATCAAGGAAAACTTCAACTAACCCAAGATTTATCAGACTAAACATTGTTGTCATGTTAAATGCTATTGAAGTACCTGACAAATAGCGTTTAAAAATTACAATATAAAACCTTTATTAACTAACAAATCAGTATAGCTGATTTCGATTAGTCTAATTTTTTTTGAATCGATTTAAGTTAGACTAAAACATCTTTGTTAACTATTCAAGCTTTACTAAACCATTTAACAAAGTTTCAGAAAATGGTCTGTAAGACGCCATTAAATTTTGAGCCGTGTAGGTAATTAGTTGGACTGTACCCGTTTCATTTGAATAATAATAACCGTAATATGAAAACTTTATGCCTTGCATAGTGCCGTCCATTTGAAGCAATAAGACTTTTATTCCATTTACATTTCTATATTCCTGCTTAACAATCTTCAAGTCTGGAGCTACCTCTTGGCCATTTTCTAAAGCAATTACCTTCATGGTTTCAAGCGGAATTTCAAGTTTTTCTGAGATGAGCATCCCAAAAATATCTTCCTGTTTATGTTGAAATTCATACTCAGCTTCTGTATTAGCTTCTGCTTTTTTAAAACTCCATTGCTTAGGGTTAAGGTAAACTCCAATATCAGCTTTTTTACTCTTAACTAAAAAACTTGAAGCCTCATCTTTAGTAAAAACTTCAGGGTTTAAAACAATTTCTTTAACATCATTCGCACTTTGGTCTTCATAAACCCATGTGCCGTCATTGTAAAGCAAGACCGTTTCTCCTGTTTCTGTAACTGCTTTAGACTGTGCAAGCAGATTTAAAGTACAGAAAAAGGCAATTATTGAATAAGACTTATAGTTCATCTGAAAATTTTTGTTAAAAATAAAAAAGCCTCTCGAATAGAGAGGCTTTTTTTAAGTTAATAATAGAAAAAATTACTTCCCTTCCATTTTATCTTTTAAAGCTTGTAATTCTGCATTTGCATCACCTAAAGTTGTTTTATTATCTTCTTCTTTAGATTTTTTCTGTGCTTGTTTTACAATCTTTTGCTCTTCTTCTTTGTGAATAGCTGTATGTGAAGCAACAACACGCTTAAATTCTTTGTTGAATTCAATTACAATAAATTCAGCTGTTTCACCTTTAGATAATTTAGACTCGTCTTCTTTAATTAAGTGACGTGATGGTACAAAAGCCGTTACATCAGTATTAAATTTAACGGTTGCACCTTTATCTACGATATCGGTAATTTCAGCCGTATGCTTAGTTCCAACTGCAAACTCCTCAGCATATTTGTCCCAAGGGTTTACTTCTGTTTGCTTGTGACCTAAACTTAATTTGCGTCCTTCTACATCTAATTCAAGTACAACAACATCTAACTTATCGCCTACTTTACAGAATTCAGATGGATGCTTAATTTTCTTAGTCCAAGATAAGTCTGAGATATAAATTAAGCCATCAATACCTTCTTCTAATTCAACAAACACACCAAAGTTAGTAAAGTTTCTAACCTCACCTGTATGCTTAGAACCTACTGGGTATTTAGAAGTAATATCTGTCCATGGGTCTGGTGTTAATTGCTTAATACCAAGAGACATTTTGCGTTCTTCGCGATCTAGGGTTAAAATTTTAGCTTCAACTTCATCGCCAACGTTAACAAAATCTTGTGCTGAACGTAAGTGAGTACTCCATGACATTTCAGAAACGTGAATTAAACCTTCAACGCCTTCTTCTACTTCGATAAATGCACCGTAATCTGCAATAACAGTTACTTTACCTTTAACATTGTCACCAACTTTTAAGTTTTCATCTAAAGCTTCCCAAGGATGTTTGCTTAATTGTTTTAAACCAAGTTGAATTCTTGTTTTGTCTTCGTCGAAGTCTAAGATTACAACATTTAAAGTTTGGTCTAACTCGACAACTTCGTTTGGATGATTAATTCTTGACCAAGAAAGGTCTGTGATATGAATTAATCCATCAACACCACCAAGGTCAACAAACACGCCGTAAGATGTAATGTTTTTAACAACACCTTCTAAAACTTGTCCTTTTTCTAATTGACCGATGATTTCTTTCTTCTGCTCTTCAATATCAGCTTCTATAAGTGCTTTATGAGAAACAACAACGTTTTTAAATTCGTGATTAATTTTAACCACTTTAAACTCCATGTTTTTACCTACGTAAGCGTCGTAATCTCTAATTGGCTTAACATCAATTTGAGAACCTGGTAAGAAAGCTTCGATGCCAAAAACATCTACAATCATACCACCTTTAGTTCTGCATTTTACAGAACCATTAACTACTGTACCATCTTGTTGCGCTTTATTAACGCGCTCCCAAGCTCTAATTACACGTGCTTTACGGTGAGATAATATTAATTGACCTTCTTCGTCTTCACGAATATCTATTAAAACATCTACCTTGTCGCCTTCTTTTAGGTCAGGATTGTATCTAAATTCATTTAACGAGATTACACCTTCACTTTTGGCGTTAATATCGATAATAGCATCCTGCTCTGTGATTTTAATAACAGTACCTTCAACAACTTCGTTATGAAGTGTATCTACAAAGTTTTCTTCAACTAGTTTTTCAAACTGGTCTAACTGTTCATCTGCCACTTCATCAATACCTTCTTCGTATTTGTGCCAGTTAAAATCTTCTAAAAATTGTTGAGGATTTTGTTGTTGTTCAGAAGCTTGCAATGTTTGCTTTTCTTCTGTTTGAGCAACGTCTTGTTGCTTTTCGGTGTTTTTAGCTTCAGCCATATGCTGATTTAAAATTTGTATCCTGCTAATCCAAAAACTTAAAGCAAATTAACAGAAGTTGTTAAATGATTTGTTTTTAATAACTTAAGGTTGTTTTTGTTTGCGACCAAAAGTTTTGCAAAAGTATGATTTATATTTTGATTTTCAAAACTTTAGAAAAAACATCATTAATGCGCTTTAATCCGTTGCTGTGCGAGTTGAAGTATTTGCGTGAATTGTGCTTCTGGGGTGAGATTAGTATTATCTATTAATATAGCATCTTCTGTCTTAATTAATGGTGAAACACTTCGTGTTGAGTCGATTTGGTCTCGCTCAATAACATTATTTAAAACATCTTGGTAAGTAACTTGTGGGTTTTTGCTTTTAATCTCGTTAAACCTACGCTGTGCTCTAGCTTCAACACTAGCCGTCATAAAAAGCTTTAGTTCGGCATCAGGAAATACAACACTTCCAATATCGCGGCCATCCATTACAATTCTGCCTTTTTTTCCCATCTTTTGTTGAATTTCAACTAATTTTGAACGCACTTGCGGTATCTTAGCAACGGTGCTTACTTTGTTTGAAACAGACATGCTACGAATAGAATCTTCAACATTTTTTCCATTCAATAATATATAGCTTTTTTGAGTCTCTTGGTTAAAATCAAAACTAATGCTGATTTCATCAAGCTGTTTTAATAAAGCTTCCGTTTGTAATTGTGCACCATTAAAACAATTGTTTTGCATGGCAAAATAAGTAACCGCTCTGTACATGGCGCCAGTATCTACATAAGTATAATTTAGCTGCTTGGCTAGTTGTTTAGCAACGGTAGATTTTCCTGTAGATGAATGACCATCTATAGCAATTGTAATGTCTTTCATAATTTAATCTGGATATTCTATACGTAGATGATAGATGTTATTCAACTTTGCTTTAAGAATTTTTTTAATGAGTTGAATATCTTTAAACGTAATGTTTGCGTTTTCAAATTGATTGTCATCTATCTGTTTATTAATGATCTTTTCTACAAACTCGTCTATCAGGTTTGTATTGGGTGATTTTAAACTTTTACTAGCCGCTTCTACACTATCACACATCATTAAAATAGCGGTTTCTTTACTGTAAGGTTTTGGCCCTGGATAGGTAAAATCTTCAGGATTAATAGTTACACCTTCTGGTGCATCTTCTTGGGCTTTTTGGTAAAAGTAATAAACTGTTGTGGTACCGTGATGTGTTCTTATAAAATCGATAATACGGTCTGGTAAATTATTTTTTTTAGCAAATTCTATGCCTTCAAGTCTATGACCGATGATAATTTGAGCGCTTTCTTGAGGTGAGAGCTCATCATGCGGCGTGATATTAGTAGATTGATTTTCGGTAAAATAAATTGGATTTTTCATTTTACCAATATCATGATACAAAGCACCAACACGCACTAACAAAGCATTAGCACCAATCTCATTTGCAGCTGCTTCAGCAAGGTTTGCCACATTTAATGAATGATGAAATGTTCCTGGAGCCACATTGGCCAGTTCTTTTAATATTTTTGAATTGGTATCGGTTAATTCTAACAATGATAAATCTGATACTAATCCGAAGATTTTTTCATAGGTATAAATTAGTGGCTGCACAAATAGCAAGCCAACACCACTGAGTATAAAATAGATAAAATTATTATAATCTATCGATTGAAAATCAGCCTCTTGAATCATACTAAAAGCTAGATATGAAAACATATAAACCCCAGTAATTTGGGCTACAGAAATAAACAGATTGGCACGTTTATAGAGTTCAGAAACCGTTAAAATAGTAACTATTCCGGCACTTATTTGTAAAAACATGTACTCGAAGCTATTAGGAACAACAAAACCCAAAATTAGAACCGTTATAACGTGAGAAAATAAACCTAAACGGGCATCAAAAAAAGCTTTTAAGGTTAAAGGCAAAATACAGAGCGGAACGATATACACATATTTGTAACCAATTTTCATAACGACTAAGGTTAAGAAAACCATGAACAAGATATTGAAAAAAATAAAGGTAAGTTTATTATTATTTTCGTAAATATCTTGCCTGTATTGGTATAAAAATAAGAGCAGCATCAGCAAGGCTAAAGCCACTAAAAGAGCGTAGCCAGATAAAATCATAACATAACTACTAGAATCTAAATCTTCAGACTGATATTCTGATTTAAGCGATTCTAGAATACGCAGTTTTTCTCCTTCAATGAGTTCTCCTTTAGCAATTATTTTACTACCTTTAGATACACTACCGCGTGTGGGCGAAATATTAGCAATTTCAGAATTAATCAACTTCTCATTAAAGTCTCGATCATAAGTTACATTAGGTTCAAGTAAATCATAAAAAAAAGATTTTATACTTGTTTGAGTTGTTTGGTTAAGCGTATCTAAAGCTGAATTTAAAAAACGATCTAAAGCCGCTTGATTAATTAAATCCTTGTATGTAATTTCTTGAACCTTATTACCTCTTTTTAAATAAATTAAATCTTTGTTATTAAGCTGTTTAGTCTCGCTAATTAAACCTCTACTATAAATACTATCTAATAGATGTTGAATTAGATGATGACCAATTTTATTTGGGATTAAAGAGTCTATTTCAGGATTTAATTTAGACTCCCAATTTTGAAGAATTTTAGATGCGGTAGCTTGGTTATAATTATAATAAGGAATATGCGAAGACTGCACTTCAATTTTTTCAACCTCTAATTCTTCGTCTGATTTTAATATTGGAAAATCAAATGGCGCATATAGATTTTCATACTGCCAAGGTTTGTTTTTTACAATTTCATATTTAAATTTTCCTTGTGTCGGAAAAAAATAGACTATTAAAAAAACACTCAACAAAAACAAGAATATCTTGTAAATTAATGACTGCTTTTTATATAAAAAATCTAAGATTTTATTCATAAATCAAAATTAGAAAAAAAAACAGTGAACTAGTTTATAATTCGTTTGTTCTTTTAAAAATCATTATTTTAGCGCCAATCAAAAAAAATAGAACATGAGTAAAGAAGTTGTTATTGTAAGTGCAGCTAGAACGCCAATAGGTAGTTTTCTAGGAAGTTTATCAAGTATTCCAGCTACAAAACTTGGCGCCATAGCTATTAAAGGTGCTTTAGATAAAATCAATTTAAAACCAGAACTTGTTCAAGAAGTTTTGATGGGTAATGTAGTACAAGCTAATAATGGTCAGGCACCAGCTCGACAAGCCGCATTAGGTGCTGGAATTCCAGATTCTGTACCATGTACAACTGTTAATAAAGTTTGCGCAAGTGGCATGAAAACTGTTATGCAAGCAGCTCAAAGTATTGCATTAGGAGATGCTGAAATTATTGTTGCTGGCGGAATGGAAAGCATGAGCCAAATACCACATTACTTACACCTAAGAAAAGGGCAAAAATTTGGCCCTACACAAATGGTTGATGGAATGCAAAAGGACGGTTTAGTTGATGCCTACAATCAAGAAGCCATGGGAACTTGTGCCGATTTATGTGCAACTGAACATAACTTTAGCCGAGAAGACCAAGACGAATTTGCTATAGAATCTTACAAGCGTAGCGCCAAAGCTTGGGAAGAAGGTAAATTTGATAATGAAGTGGTTCCAGTTGAAGTTCCTCAACGTCGTGGTGAACCAATCCTTGTTAGTAGAGATGAAGAGTTTGAAAATATTAAGCTTGATAAAATACCTAAACTTAGACCTGCCTTTTCTAAAGATGGAACAGCAACAGCAGCCAACTCCTCTACAATAAACGATGGCGCAGGTGCTATGGTATTAATGAGTCGTGAAAAAGCTGAAGAACTTGGTCTTGAAATTTTAGCTACTGTAGCCGCTTATGCAGATGCTGCACAAGAACCAAAATGGTTTACGACTGCTCCAGCAAAGGCTTTACCGCTTGCGCTTGACAAAGCTAATGTATCAATTAAAGATGTTGATTATTTTGAGTTTAATGAAGCCTTTTCGGTTGTTGGTTTAGCTAACATGAAAATTTTAGGACTTAGCAATAAAAATGTAAATGTTAACGGCGGTGCTGTTTCATTAGGTCACCCATTAGGCTGTTCAGGTGTTAGAATTTTAATTACTCTACTTAACGTTTTACAACAAAACGATGCTAAAGTTGGTGCTGCAGCCATTTGTAATGGTGGTGGTGGTGCATCAGCAATGGTGCTTAAACGATAATTTAAACTTTAATCAATGCAATACGGACTTTGCCACCTAAGTCTTGTTCCCGTAAGACTTGAGCCTTCTGACGCTTCTGAACTTGTAACCCAATTGCTTTATGGTGATTGTTTCAAAATTATAGATGAACGCAAAAAATGGTATAAAATTCGTATTGCATTTGATTTATATGAAGGTTGGATAGATAAAAAACAAGCTGAATTAATTTCAGAAGATATTTATCATCAGTTTTCAACACAACAACTTCATACAGCTGATTTGGTGGATGTTATCACTCTACCATCTCGACAAGCTTTAAGTATTTGTTTAGGCTCTAATGTAGCTGTGTCTAAATACTTAAAACATCAATTTGATGGCCAAACTATCACAAATTCTAAAAGCAATAGAAATAAAATTACAGAAACAGCATTAATGTATCTTAATGCACCTTATTTATGGGGTGGAAAATCTCCTTTTGGGATTGATTGTAGCGGATTTACGCAAATGGTCTATAAAATTAATCAACACCAATTGTATAGAGATGCATCTCAACAAGCTCAACAAGGTGAAACCTTATCTTTTATTGAAGAATCTCAACCAGGAGATTTGGCTTTTTTCGACAATCAAGAAGGCCATATTATTCATGTTGGTATAATTTTAGGCGACAATTACATTATCCATGCACATGGTCAGGTTCGGATAGATCGGCTAGACCATACAGGCATTTTTAATACCGATGCACGGCAATATTCGCATCAACTTCGCGTGATTAAAAATTTATTGGGTGATTAGCTTTAAAAATCGGTTGTAAAACCAAAGGTAAATAAAAAGCCATCATTACTGTGAAACACATTAACCTGACCGGTTAATAAATTAGCCATATTAAGCCAAAAACCACCGCCATAAGAATTATGCCATTGGTTTGAAGTAACATCATCTAACCACACGCGACCAAGATCAAAGCCTCCAAAAACACCTATTTGTAAGGGCACAATTTTAGTGCTAAATTGATTAAACCCATAACGTAAATCAATACTTGAGGCCAAAGCATTTTTCCCCGTAAAGCGATCTCGACGAAAACCTCTTAATCCAGTATTGGTTCCTAATTGTGCCGCTTGAAAAAATTCATATTCGTCGCCAAATCTAATTTGTGATTGCACTTGTGTTTTAAGAACCCATTTTTTATTAATTGATAATGGATTAAAAAATACAACCGATGGGTTTAAGCTTGCAAAATTGCGTGTTGTATTGTGTAAACTATTGGTAAACGCTGCTTTTAAGTTAAATCGCATTCCTTTAGATGGGTTTAATTTATCATCAAAACTTTCATATTCATAATTGGCTTGAAGTGATAAATAATTTTTATTTTCAAAAAAAGCTGGGTTATTTTCAGAAAGCTCATCGCCTACTTCATCTATAAAACGATTTTCAGTTCTATTAACTTCAATCGCATCATACGCTAAACCATATTCAAATAAACTACCGTATTTGGTGTCTTTTCTAAAGCCAACATCAAAAGATAAATCTCTGATCCGAACTCGGTTGTAATCTCGACCCAATTGGTCATCGAAATTTGGTGTGTTATTTCCGAAGCCATAGAAGTTTCGAGCATAGCTTGGGTCTGTATAGCTTATGCGAGCAAAGGCGCTATAATCTCCTATAATATCTGCGTGTTCAAACTCGTAGGAAACATTATAGCTAGAAGTATCAAAATAATAACCGAAATTAAGATGATGTTTTCTTGTAAAATCTTTACCTATAAAACCTTTATGCCCCAAACTCACTGCACCACCAATCAAGAAACCATCGTCTGGATTAAAGCCAAACCTTGGCAAAACTAAAGATGTACTTCTTACAGTACGTTTGCGTAAAAATGTATTTTCTTCATAATCATCGGTTAAATGGGTTTTTACTTTTTTTGCTTTAATTGTGTTCTCAAGTGATTTAAAATCGTGAATTACAATTTGAGGTTGCTGCTGTGCATGATACACATCATTCCCATAGCCACCGATTAAACGTATTTTTAGCTTAGACTTGTTTAGACCAGTTACCGTAAAAATATCATCATCACTTAAACCATAAACCCAAACTTCTTTTGTTAACTTATCTGAATAAGTGTTGTCTGCTATTAAATTTTCACGTTCTCCGCCTTTATTGCGATACATTTTGATGTTAACTGTATTATTGGGGTTGAAATGAACATCTATAAAATCATCTTTATTGGTTGAAAATAAAACCATGTACTTGGCAATAACATCGTAATATTCAGCGATGAGTTGGTCTAAATTTTCTTTACGTTGCTTTACAACTGAAATAAGTTTATTGAAGTTTTCATCTTTAACTTCATCTGGTAAATGTGAAAAAGCACGATTGATGATGCTATCACTGAGTTGAAGTTGAATTTCTTTAGCTGCTTTTAGCCAATCATCTTTTCCACTAAAACGCATTAAATTTCTGTCTTGACTGTGTGTGTTGTAGCTGTACCAATTAATATGTTCAATATCACTTCCATATTCTTGATAAATTTTCGGGAAACTTGAAACTGCTCTCAGTAAATTTAAAAAGCCGCCATCAAAATTTGAAAAAACTTGGTCACGATCACGTGGAATAGCCCTGAATATGTGTTGATCATCTCCGTTGATGTTTTCAAATTCAGCCCAACGCCACTGATCGCCATGGCGGTCAAAATCACCTATCAAAATATCAAAAACGCGTGACTTGATATAGTGCTGCTCGTCTAATTGATATTTTTCGTCGCGTTTTAAACGCTCATACATATCGGCGGTGCTTACAATATCATGATTAGGATTACCAAAAATATTTTGATTGATCCAGTGTTCTTCTGGGCGTTCTTCTATCATATAAATAGAATTGCCATGAGATTGATTGTATTTTCCAAGCGCTTTTTGTTTTGGTATATAAAACAACTCTGGATTGGTGTGGTAAACGCCAACAGCTTCGGCCATTTCGGGAATAGCTAAAAAACCAAATGGATGTGAAGCCGTCATAAAATCATCTAAAAGACTTTCAATTACTGTATTGTTAAACTCATCTTGTAAATATTCGTCTTGGTAAACATTGGTTTGTAATAATCTAACGGCATCTTTTTTAAGTTCTCGAATATTATATTCACGCCCTAAACTATCATTAAGTCGTAATGAATTGGTTTGATTACCACCACCAAGCCGCATTGGTGATAAACCACCATACAAAGTGTCTAATTTTACTGATTTAAGCTGAATTGGCGTGGTATACATTTTACGATAATGTTCGCCCCAAACGGCTTTTGTTGTTGCATTGTTTTTAAAATTGATGTCATCATAAATTGTTGCTGTAACATATTTGCTATTATTATCTGTAAAATTAACAGAGGTGTTTAAGTAATGAGGTTTGTGAATTTGAGTACTGTAAATTAAATGCGGATTTGAGTCTTTTGCTTGATAAAACTTGACCTGAGAGGATTGATCTTTATAAATATCTAAAACGGCAAAACCTTGACCAGGATAAGCAAATTTTGAATTTAGACCTAATTTTACATATGAAAATTTAGAGCCAGAACCACTTACAATTTGTTTTAAGCGACCATTTTCTATATACTGTAAACTGTGTTCGTGTCCAGAAGTAAAAATAACATTTCCCCATTTATTAGCTCGAGCTTCAAGTTGTTTTACCAAGCTTTGGTATTGTTGGTTTTGGATATCTTGTTTAGAAACACCGCCAGTTGCTCTTATTAAATTAGCTAGTGAAGCTAAACCCGGCAAAGGTATTTTTTTAGAAGATGGATAAAGATGCTTTGTAAATTCAAATTGACCACCATGAATCCCATTAGAATATAATGGATGATGCAAGCTTACAATAACGGTTTTGTTTTGATTTTTTTTAATTTCGGTATCAAACTCTTCTATAAACTGCTTGCGCGTTTTTATTTCTTCGCAAGATTTGTTGATTTTAGGATGTTGATCCCAATCTTCTAAAAACCACTGTGAGTCAAGAGTAATTAAATAAACCTTATCACTTAAATCTTGACCAGATATCCCGCAACCAGCCTTTGGTAACCAAGAGATTTTCTTATCAGAGAAGACTTCAACTAGATTTTGTTGCTCTTTTACGCCTTTTAGCTTGTTTCTCCAATCGTGATTGCCAGGAATCATAATCACAGATCCTTTAAAATTAGCGTAAACCTTGAGCTGTGCTTCAAGTCGAGCCTCTGCTTCTACTCTATCTTGACTTGTTTCAGGCGGCATTCCGCTAGGATAAACATTATCACCTAAAACAACTAAATAATCGTTTATGGTAGATTCTTTTTTAATAAGTTCATTTAAAGCTAAAAGTCCATCTGATGTATTTCCAGCCGGTGAATAACCTGTATCACCAATAAGGTAAATTCTACTCGATAACTGAGACTTCGGTTTAAACAGATTTGAAGTAGATTTTTCAGCGATTTTAACATTATAATTGGCACAGCTTAAACAAAATAAACAAATTAAGAAGTAAACTTTTTTCATGTACTAAAATTAAGTTACTAAAGTAGAAAGTTTTGCAGTAAATCGCTTAAATTTTATACTTTTATAACAACAAAATGCCATCATGAGCCTCATAAAACAAGCAGAACTATTTGCAAGTGAATTATTATCTAAAGAATTATCTTCAGATTTTATGTATCATAACATTAACCACACCAAACGCGTGGTTGAACATGCTAAAGAAATTTTAGAGCATTCTGAGCAAGTTGATCATAACACCAAAGAAGTTGTTTTAATAACAGCCTGGTTGCATGACCTGGGTTACACGGTTTCTAAAGATCATCACGAAGATGAAAGTATTAAGATTGCAACTAACTTTTTAAAGCAAATTAATGCTAACCCGAGTTTAATTAATGAAGTTTCTGCTTGTATCAAGGCGACTAAAATTGAAGCTGTACCACAATCTTTCAGTGAAAAAGTGATTAAAGATGCTGACTGTGCTCATTTTGCTTCTGAAGATTTTAACCAATATTCTGAATTACTTCGGCAAGAACTTCAGCTTTTAGGTAAATGTGACCACAATGTTGATGAATGGCGACAAATTAATATTGAAGTTTTATCGAAAAAACATCAATTTTATACCACATATGCGATTTCAAATTGGGCTCAAAAGAAAGAAGACAACTTAATGAGCTTGATTAAGAAGCAAAATAAGACTGAAAAGAAGCTAAAAAAAGAAAAACTCAAGGCTAAGTATAAAGCCAAATACAAAAATGAAAATCCTGAACGTAGCATTCAAACCTTGTTTCGGGTAACATTAAGAAATCACATTAAATTAAGTGATATTGCCGATACAAAAGCTAATATTTTACTATCAGTTAACGCTATTATTATATCTTTAGCCTTATCTAATATCATTCCGAAATTAGATAATCCTTCTAATCAACATTTAATGATTCCGACTTTAGTTTTAGTTGTATTTAGTGTTGCCTCGATTATTTTATCGATTATGTCTACTAAACCTAATGTAACCTCAGGTAAATTTTCTCGAGAAGATGTTAAAAATCGGAAGGTAAATATTTTATTTTTTGGTAATTTTCATAAAATGAAGTTTGAAGATTATCATTGGGGTATTAATGAAATAATTGATGATAAAGATTATGTATATGAAGCCCTTACCAAAGATTTGTATTATCTAGGTGTTGTGTTAGAACGCAAGTATCGATTGCTAAGAATAACTTATATTGTTTTTTTAATTGGTATTATTGCTTCAGTGATTAGTTTTATTATAGCATTTTCAATGATGTAATATTTCAATTAAATCTTTATAAGTAATACGTTTTTCTTGATTAAATTTATACATGACATCTACCCGAATGGCTTTTAAACCTGATACACCTTGCACTTTTTCCAACTCAAATTCTTCGACTTTGTCTCCTAATATTTGCTTATTTTGTAAATAACCGATGTATTTTTTATACTCATGTTTAATGACGTCATCAGTATAAATAATAGCAATTTTACCTTTTTGTGTTATACGCTCTTGGGTATCTTTTATTAAAGCCTTATCAATACGTTTTTTTATCACTTCATAGCGTGCATTATAGGTGCCATCAACATCAAATTTCTTTTCATCCATTCGATATCTAATCGATAAGGTAGAATTAAAAGCTAAAATTAATGAAGCAGCATTAAGCTTTATTTCAGCATACTGTTGCAAATCATAAAAGGTATTTTCGAGCTTACATAATGCCTCAAGTTGCCATAAGCGTAAATTTTGAAGTAAAACTAAATTAAATTTTTTGTGCTTCGTAATGCTTTGCCCAATGTATAAGTTATGCTCAACACCATCGGTTTTGTAGCGCTCGAAATAATGAGGATAAATAACTTGAGCTTCTTCTTGAAGCTGGTCGAGTTGGTCTGCTAGTTTTTCATTTGTTTTTTGAACGATATCATCATAAGCATCTCGATGACTATAATTTAAAATTTGATCTTGTTTTAAAGCTGATTGATAGTCGTCAAGATTTGATTTTAATTGAGGTAATTCATCTGAAATATGACTTAAAACTGGATTTAATTCTCTTTGTATTAAGCGCTTTATGTTCTGCTCTAAATCTGCTGTAAAATTAACTTCTAATAGCGATAAAAACTGTTTTATTCTAAAAATTGAGTGTTCGTAAATTGATAAGGGTTTTAGTTTTATGGCCTTATTAAAAATATTTCGAAGAACCTTTAACTGTTCGCTAAGGTCTAACACAATTGCTTTATTACGCTCTTCAGAAGAAGCTACAATATCTATTTGACCATATAATGGATAAATATCTTCAAACACGATTGGCTTGAAGTGATGAGCCTTATTTTTATTTTCAGCGTCAATAAACTTACTGGCTTCTTCTTCAAATCGCCATTCTACACTTTTATGAATTGATGTATATTTACTTTGAATAACGGCTTTCATACGGTTTTGCGCTTCAATCTGATTACGCTCTGCAGCCGCATAAATATAAGGTAAAACATCATTAAGCTTTATGGCATTGATTTGATTTAGCTGATTTTTCTGCTTAGCAACAATTTCTAAAACACCTATTAAGTGGCCATTTTTAGCAACTGGCGCTAAAATACATGAATGAAATTGATGTTTTAATAAGTTTTTTGAAAGCTGATTGTTATTTGTGTTTTTAGCATAAGTCTCAACATCTGAAATACAAAAATATTCGTTGTCGTTAACAAGGGTTTTTAGGGTGCCTTGGCACACAGAGCTGTTACAATCACTGGTCACAATATCACCCAAAATATAACTGTGTATGTCTTTACTCTTTAAAATTTCAAATGCTTTTTGGTCATGATTATATAGAGTAAAACCGAACTCTAAATCTTGTATCTTAAAGATATTCCTGAAAACGCTAGTTAATTGTTCTGGGATAAGTTTATCGGTACCTAAGTTTTTATTAATCAAAATTGACTTAAGCTTAGATATTTGCTCATCAACTGTAATGTCGGTTAAGTTGAGTAAAGTGAAGCCTTTAAACTTCCAACTATTTTTAGGAAAAAAGGTTTTCCAAAGTTCAATATCATCAGGCTTTGAAATCAGCAAATCAACAATTTCATCTGATAAATCTATTGCAAGTTCCGTGGGTTCAATTTCAACAAAATCGGCATTTATAAATAAGCGGTAAGTTTTAACAACGCCATTTTTATTGGGAATATCGTAGTAAATTGGCCTAAAAAAGTCAATTTTATAACCATAATAATTATTTAAAATAATTACACAAGCATATAAATAATCGTATTCATGATTAAAATCTCTTGGCTCAAATTTAAAGTCAGGGCCAGCATCTTCTAATATTTCAGCAAAACGCTCAGATTGATTAAAAATGAATGTTTTAAAAGGAATTGATGCTGCTTTGATTTCATTTGAAGATAACATGTTAGGAAAAATATCGTCTAACATAATTTTAATCGAATCTTTATGATTCTCGATTTCAGCTTCTGTTGTTAGGCCTTCAGTTAATTTGGGGTTGTTTTCTGCATATTCTAAAATGGACTTTATGTAGGCTTTAGAAATAGAATTTTGCTCTGTTTTTAATCGCTCTTCGTAAAGAGCAACCACTTTTTCAAAACTAACTGATATGGTAAAAGGATAATCGTAATTTTGTTTCATAAAGCAAAATTAATTAAATTAATGTGAGTAGATTCTTTTTAAATATCAATTAACATCGCCTTAAAATGTTAGGGTATTACATTTAGAACTGTAAATTTGTAAAAAAAATATACAATGCATAAACTATTTTATTTAGCCGCTTTTTCATTCTTAATTATCAGTTGCCAACAAAAATCTGGTGTTGACATTAAAGGCCAAGCCGATTTTTTAGATAATAATACTGAAATTTATCTTTCTAAATTGGGCAACCTTCAAAACATTGAGCCTGTAGATACTTTAATTGTAGAAAATAAGCAATTTAGTGGCTCATTACCTGAGGCAAATCCTGAAGATGTTTATATAATGATGGTTGATGGTGTGAGAGGTCAAAACCTTGTATTTATTAATGAAAATCAACCTATAAACATCAATTTAGCCGAAAGTAATTTACGTGAATCTGAAGTTAAAGCTGGTGAAAGTAACCAATTAATGCAGGATTACTTAAAAGCTCAAATTGAATTTGGAAAAGAGTTCTCTCAATTAAACAAAACTATTATTCAGGCGAGAAACAATAAAAATCGAGCAAAATTCGATTCGATAAGAGTTGAAATTGATAACCGAAAAACTGAAAATATTGAGTATAGAAGTAATTTAGTAGATAAAAATCCTAACTCTATTGTAAGTTTATTAATTATAAGCGATTTATTTAATCAGAAATCTTTGCCAACTTCAGAGGTAAAATCAAAATTTGAGTCAATTGATCCAGAACTTAGAAATACTGAATTTGGTAAAACATTAAATAAAAAAATAGCTGCAGTTAATGCGACAGATATTGGCTCAGTGGCTCCTAAATTTGAAGGCCCAACACCAAATGGTGATATTTTAAGCCTTGATGAAGCACTTGGTAAAGTAACGCTAGTAGATTTCTGGGCTTCTTGGTGCAAGCCTTGCCGTATTGAAAACCCAAACATTGTTTCTGTCTATCAAGATTATAAAGATCAAGGTTTTAAAGTATTAGGTGTTTCGCTAGACAAGCCTAACCAAAAAGACCGTTGGTTGAAAGCAATTAAAGATGATAATTTAACTTGGAATCATGTCTCAAACCTACAATACTGGGAAGAGCCAATTGCTAGATTATATGGAATAAGTTCTATACCAGCTGCTTTTTTACTTGATGAAGATGGTCGAATTATAGCTAAAAACTTAAGAGGACAAGCTTTAAGAAATAAAGTTGATGAACTCTTAAATGAAGAAGAATAACAAAATTTAAAAACTCAATTTAAACTTTATATTAAAAACCGCTAAATTGATCTTAGCGGTTTTTTTTGGTTAGATAAGAAGCATTATTAAAAACTTACACTTTCTTCAAATATTTTAGAACAAATAAAATTATAATAGGAATAGCCAATAATACCACCATGTATAAGTTAGTACTTAAAACCTTAGGATTTAAAATAATTCCTAGTATAAATCCGCCCATAGCTCCACCGAAATGAGCATCATGACCAATATTATCGCGTTTAGCACGCATTCCCCAAATTGAGTATAATAGGTAACCTATGCCAAACACATATGCCGGCATTGGAATGAAAAAAAATAAGCCCAACATCATATCTGGTCTAAACAAAATTGATGCATACAGCACGCCAATTACAGCACCACTAGCACCTACCGCGGTATAGTAATTTTCATTTTTATGAAATATATATGAAAGTATATTGCCCAAAATTAAACTTACGATATATATTAGAATAAAACCAAATCGACCTACAAAATAGATAACAGAATCAGCAAAAAAATATAAAGTAAGCATATTCACAAATAAATGCGTATAATCTATATGCAAAAAAGCTGAACTAATCATACGTACATAATCACCCGATTTTATACTTGCAATTTCAAACTTATAACGTTCAAAAAAACCATAGTCATTAAAGCCTTTAATTGAAATTAAAACTGTTCCAATAATAATGGCAAGTGCAGAAATATCTAAATTAAGCATACTTAAATTTTATAGTCAAATATACTTATCTTTGCCCAAAATTTAGCTTAATGCAATTACTCATTTACGTTTTATTATATCCTTTTTTATGGCTTATTTCAAAACTTCCATTTAGATTAATTTACATATTATCAGACATAGTCTATGCTTTAGTTTACAATATTTTTGCTTACCGAAAAAAGGTTGTTATTAAAAACCTTGAGCTTGCGTTTCCAGACAAATCAAAATCTGAGCATGAGCTTATTGCTAAAAAATTCTATAAACATTTATGTGATGTTATTTTTGAGTCTATTAAATCTATTTCAATTACTGAAAAAGAGCTACACAAGCGCTTTATAATCGAAGATACATCGCTTTTTAACGAGCTTGAAAAAAACAATAAAAGTGCCATTTTAATGTTAGCTCATTATGGAAATTGGGAATGGATTTTTATTTTACAAACTATAATTAATCATAAAGGTTATGGTGTTTACAAACGCCTTAAAAACAAATATTTTGATCGTTTGGTAAAAAGCATCAGAGCCAAATACAACACCCAATTAATCACAACAAAAGAAACAATTAACACCTTAAACAAAGTAAATGATAAAGGTGAATTAAGCCTGAGTGGTTTTATTTCTGATCAATCACCCAAAAAAGATAAAGCCTTTCATTGGCAAAAATTCATGGGTATTGAAGTACCAGTTTACACTGGCGCAGAAATGTTAGCAAAAAAACTTGATCATGCGGTTGTATTTTGTAAAATATCAAAATTATGTCGAGGACATTATAGCTGTAGTTTTCAACTCATCACTAAACAACCCAAAACTGTTCCTGATTATCAAATTACTGATCAGTTTTTAGAACTTGTTGAACAACAAATCTACGAAGAGCCTGCCTACTATTTATGGACACACAAACGCTGGAAACACAGGAAACAATAGCTTTAGTTAAGGCTTAATTGTTTGCTATTGTCTTCAACTCTTTTATAAATCTTTGTGCCAACTCATTTGCTTCATTTTGGGTCTTAGCTTCAGTATAAATTCTAATAATAGGTTCTGTATTCGACTTTCTGAGATGAACCCAATTTTCAGAAAAATCTATTTTAACACCATCAATAGTTGATAGCTCATGATCGCTGTAATTTTCAGCTAAGTCATTTAAAATATCATCGACGTTTAAGTCTGCTGTCAACTCTACTTTTTCTTTAGCCATAAAATATTGTGGGTAACTAGCTTTTAATTCTGAAACTTTCATTTTTTTATGCGCTAAATGCGATAAAAATAAAGCAACACCCACCAAACTATCTCTACCGTAATGCAACTCAGGGTCTATAATGCCACCATTACCTTCACCACCTATAACAGCATTAACTGCTTTCATTTTAGCTACCACATTCACTTCACCAACAGCGCTTGCAAAATGTTTACAACCATGAGCTTCTGTTACATCTCTTAGTGCACGAGATGATGACAAATTACTTACCGTCGCCCCTTTTTTATGAGTTAAAACATAATCTGCAACGCTTACAAGTGTGTACTCTTCGCCAAACATTTTACCATTTTCATCCATAAATGCTAACCGATCAACATCAGGGTCTACCGTTAAACCAAAATCTGCATTATGCTTTACTATTGCCTTAGACAAATCGGTTAAGTGTTTTTCTAATGGTTCTGGATTGTGAGGAAAATGACCTGTTGGTTCACAATATAATTCAACCACTTCGACGCCAAGTTGTCTTAACAAAGGTGGAATTGAAATACCACCAGTTGAATTTACAGCATCAACAACAACTTTGAAGTTTGCTTTTTTTACGGCGTCTTGGTCTACTAACTCAAGTTGAAGTACTTCTTCAATATGTAAGTCTATGTAGGCAGAGTTGCGATAGATTTGACCTAAATCATCAACTTCAGCGAAGTTAAAATTACCAGACTTAACAGATTCAATGATTTCTTTTCCTTCATCAGCATTTAAGAACTCACCATTTTTATTAAGCAACTTTAATGCATTCCATTGCTTCGGATTATGACTAGCAGTTAGTATAATTCCGCCATCGGCTTGTTCAAGCTTAACTGCCATTTCTACAGTTGGTGTTGTAGAAAGACCTAAATCAACAATTGAAATTCCCATACCAACCAAGGTTTGCATCACGAGGCCTTGAATCATTTCGCCTGAAATACGAGCATCTCTGCCAATAACTACCTTGTATTGTGATTTTGAACGTTGGTTTTTAAGCCAAGTGCCATAAGCTGCAGCAAAATTAACAGTGTCAATAGGTGTTAAATTATCGTTTTGTGAGCCTCCGATAGTACCTCTAATTCCTGAAATCGATTTAATAAGTGTCATAATGGTTAGATTTTGGGTAAATATACAAGTCCTGTAATTTTAATCCTAACTTAAGCTAAAAGTCGTTTAAAAAATTTAAATTGTCAACATGAATTATTTAGCACATCTTTATTTATCAGGTGATAACCAACAGATATTAATTGGTAACTTTATGGCTGATAGCATTAAAGGTAATCAATATTTAAAATACCCAAAAGGGATACAAAATGGCATTTTACTTCACAGGTTTATAGATAGTTTTACAGATGCGCACTCGCTAATTATTGAGTTAAAACAATTGATGTATGATGATTTACATCACTATAGCGGAGTTGCTATAGATGTGTTATTAGACCATATTTTAGCGAAAAATTGGTCTAATTACTCTAGGATTAAACTAGTAGATTTTGTACAGAGTTGCTACAATATACTTCATGATAATTATGAAATTTTACCTGATAATGTAAAACAATTTTTACCCATTATGATTAAACACGATTGGTTATATAATTACAGAACTATTGAAGGAATTACACTCATTTTAAAACAGATGAACAATCGACTGAAACATGAGGTTGATTTATCAAAATCGGTTTACATCATGCAAAAAAACATTCAATTGTTTGAAAGTCATTTTAACTCTTTTATAGCTGAACTTAATCGGGAAGCTAACCAATTTCAATCTAATATTAATTAAATTTCAATCATTTCTCCATCTTCAGGAACAATTAATTTAACTGATTCTGGTATGCTTTTTAACTCATTTTTGAGTAATATACGTGTTGTTTTACAGTGATCAATCGCATCCATATGTATAGCAATTATATGGGTAGGAAAGTTCAAATCTTGAATAAGTTGCTTAACTTCAGCTGCGTTCATAATAATGTTTTGGTCGTATTTTTCAGGAAATTCCGCTCCGCCAGAATTTATGATGATATAATCTGGTTTTAAATCTTCAATGTTTTGTTTTATATGATCATTATAAATGCTATCACCCACAATATAAATCGAAGGCAAATTACCCGATTTAAAAAATAAACCAGTTACAGAACCCATTTCTTTAAGCAACTCGTCACGACCATGAAATGCTTTTAAAGTTTTAAAATTAATTTGATTCCAGCTAAAATTGACTTCAAAAGGAATTACATTATTAAAGCCTTTATTTTTTATGAAATTAAAATCAACATTCTGTACAAAAAACGGCAGCGATTTATCAATTACTGTCGCAGCTTGATCATCAAAATGATCGATATGTTTATGCGTTAAAAAAACTGCTTCAATATCGTTTAAAATTGAAGGAATAGAACAAGGTAAATCGACTATCGGATTTTTTGATATTGATGCAAATGATTCAAAAGTACAAGTTTTTGAAAACATCGGATCTATCAAAAATACCGAATTATTATAGGTAATTTTTAAGCTTGCGTTTCTAATTAATTGAATTTGATTTATCATAGTTTAAACATAAAAAAACCGCTTCAAATTGAAGCGGTTAAAATTAAAAATGTTAAACCTTATTTTACAATAATTCGCTCAGTCATTTTTTGACCATTTTCAAAATCTAATTGTAACAAGTAAAGACCTTGTGGTAATTGATTAACACTTAACTGATTATTATCGCCATTTTTTACTAACTGACCAGTTACAGAATACATTTTATAAGAATAATTTAAACCTGTTTTGTTCTGAATATTAATAACAGAATTTGATGGATTTGGAAAAATTGAGACTTCTTGTTCTAAATTCGGTTGCTGAGTCGCTAAAGAAGACACCACGCTAAAAGAAGTAGTCTCTGAACTTGTAAAATTACCTCCAGCAAAAATAACTTCATTTTCAGCGGTTACCAACTCGTATGAGCCTTGACCAAAAAAGCAGCAAATACCATCAGAAGCAGAATCATTTATCGTAAAATTATAACACTCATCTTGTTGAACATTTAAACTTATAGAATAATTTTGAGTATCTGCATAAGGTGAATTTGGTCCTGATTGAATTAAATTACCACTCGAATCTCTTAATTCCCAAGTTGTTTCTTCACCATAATCATCTGTTAATAATTCAAAAGTAACAGCTGTGGTTACATAGGATTGTCCAGAGAAGTTATTAACGGTATTAGCATATGTATTATCTGTAGGGTTATTATCAACATTGTTATTAACTGAAGTGATTGCAGCCTGAACCGAAGTTGAACCATTAATATTTAATGTTGGCTGAGTGATAATTACTGTGGCATCCGGTGCTAAATTACCAGTCCAATTTAAATTTACTGGTGTCGCCGAACCGACTTGATAGCTAAAATCAATTGAAGTAATTGTGTTACTACCTACATTTTTAACTTTAAAAATTGGCTCTGCAGTAGTGCCACAAACTTCGCTATCTAATTCATTTACTATTAAACGAGCATCATTTGTAAAAACTTGTGCTGCTGGATATTGGTCAATAATTACTTCGCCTGTATTATTAGGATCTAACCAGTCTTTAAGACGTGTTGATGCTGTATTACCAAAATCCCATGAGACATCAAAACGACCGTAAAAATCATAGGCACCATTATTAGAAGTTCCGTTACAAGCTGCAGCTCCACCAGCTAATTGGCCTACAATTCTACCGTTTTCATCAAACAAAGCAGAGCCTGAAGAGCCTGGTTCGGTTACACCTTGCTCCCATTCATTAATATACCAGACTTCTGTATTTGGTTCAAAATTGAAACTTAATGAGGTTTGAAACGGGCCATTATCATCACGACATATTTTCATAATATCTCCATCAGGATGGTGGATGCCAACAACATAATCAGGCGAATTACCAGAACGATCCCAACCAGCCCAAACTAAATCCCAAGAATCTGGTAAATTAGGCGAAATTTCAAGTAATGCCATATCTGATTTTGCATTACTCGCTCTTAAAGTTGCACCACTAGCAGTTTGATTAAAACTTCCACTTGTTGAGCCTGATGTGGTTGCACAAGAAGGATTTGGACTTATCCAATTAAAACGAAACGCCCAATTTGAAACGCCGCCACCTAAACAGTGATTTGCCGTTAAAAAATATTGCGTGCCGTCATTTGCCGTATTATTAATTAATGTTCCTGTACAAAAGCCAGAACCACCAACAACAGTCATAGCTACAGAACGTTTTAATTCATCTTTAAGGTCGTCAAAATCTGAACCAACGCCACAATCAACATCAATATTACAATCGCCTGAAGTGTTTAAAGCTTTAGCAGATTTAAACTGAGCTGCTGAACGATATCCATGAACTACGGCAGAAATATTTAATAAGCCTTGACCAAGGCTAGATTCGGGTTCAAAATATTCTACAATAACAGTATCTCCATCAACTAACCAAGAACCAAAATTTAGGTCTGCTCTATTTTGAGAACTTGTATAAGCCCCTAAAACATCAGTTTTATCTTCGTTATAAAAATAAAGTGTGGCTCCATCAGGTAGTTTGTACTGATCGAAAAGAAAATTTAGAGTCTTTGCTCCTTCCGAGTGAAATTTAAGTAACCAAAGACGACCGCCAGATTCGAGGTTAAACCACTGCCCAGAATTGTCTAAGCCGTAGCTAACACTAAAATCATAACCGAAACGCCATGGGACATTTCGCTTTTTATCGTTGACTTTGTCTTCGGCTTTAACAGCCTCTAAATCAAAATCTGGCATTGCAATAGTTGGTATCTCGTCTAAATTGATAGACTTCCAACTTTTAGGTTGGCCAGAATTGGTGACTTGAGCAAAGCTTGCACTTGCAAACACAAAAAATAATATAGGTAAAAGTTTACGCATTGTTTAAATTTTTAATTAAATCTTTGCTAATTTAATTTAAACAATTGTAAATAAAAAAAGTCGGTTGTTAAAACCGACTTTTTTATTTTAAAAATGAGAAATAAGTTATAAAATCAACATTGCATCTCCGTAAGAGTAAAACCTATACTTCTCTTTGATGGCTTCTTTGTATGCTTTTTCCATTAAATCGTGACCAGCAAAAGCAGAAATCATCATTAATAATGTTGATTTTGGCATGTGAAAGTTTGTAACCATACAATTGGCAATACTAAAGTCGTAAGGAGGAAAAATAAATTTATTAGTCCAACCATTATATTCATTTAAGCGTTGGTTAGAACTTACAGCACTTTCTATTGTTCGCATTACTGTTGTTCCTACTGCACAAACTCGTTTTTTGTTATCTAAAGCTGTATTAATGGTTTTAGTGGCTTTTTCATCTATCATGATCTCTTCAGAGTCCATTTTATGTTTCGATAAATCTTCAACTTCAACTGGATTAAAAGTTCCTAAACCAATGTGTAAAGTAACTTCAGCAAAATTTATTCCTTTAATTTCAAGACGCTTCATCAAATGTTTTGAAAAATGTAATCCTGCTGTTGGTGCGGCAACTGCTCCTTCTTTTTTAGCATAAATGGTCTGGTAGCGGTCTTCATCTTCTGGTTGAACATCACGTTTGATGTATTTAGGTAAAGGAGTTTCTCCTAAATCATTTAATTTTTTTCTAAAATCTTGGTATGAACCATCATAAAGAAAGCGAAGTGTTCTACCTCGAGAAGTTGTATTGTCAATTACCTCTGCAACTAAACTTTCATCTTCTCCAAAATATAATTTATTCCCAATTCTTATCTTTCGGGCTGGATCTACAAGCACATCCCAAAGACGAGTTTCAGGATTTAATTCTCTTAATAAGAATACCTCAATTCTAGCACCAGTTTTTTCTTTATTACCAAAAAGGCGAGCTGGAAAAACTTTTGTATCGTTGAATATCATTACATCATCTTCATCAAAATACTCGATAAGATCTTTAAACATTTTATGCTCAATCTCTCCAGTTTTACGGTTAACAACCATTAAGCGTGATTCGTCTCTATTTTCAGCTGGAAATTCTGCTAGTAATTCTTCAGGTAATTCAAATTCAAATTGCGATAACTTCATTGTTTAAAGGTATTTATTAAATTTCGCAAATATACAACTTGCGGATAGGCGATGTCAAGTAAAGTGTTGTATTATTTTGAATTATTTTGCAAAATGAGAAGTAATCCCATAATTATTAAGGTCTTCCCAAAAATGAGGATAAGATTTTGAGACTACATCTGGATTTTCAATTTTAAGTATTGTTTTTAAGGCAAGCGGAGCAAAAGCTAAAGCCATTCGGTGGTCGTTATAAGTTTCAATGATTTGATGTGATATTAATTTTTTATTGGGCTGAAGTTTTAAAGTAGAATCTGAAATTTCAACAAGAGCTCCTAATTTCTGAAGCTCAGTTTTGAGTGCTTTTAAACGGTCAGTCTCTTTAATTTTTAAAGTATGTAATCCTCTTAATTCACATTTAATACCTAAACCTAAACAAGTTACTGCTATAGTTTGTGCCAAATCTGGTGTTTTGATTAAATCGATATTGATATCAGAATAAAGCTTACTAAATTTGGTGAGTTTTATGGTTTTAGGGTCTACTTGCTCTGTTTTTACACCAAATTTTTTGTAGATGCTTCGCAAAGCTGCATCGCCCTGAACACTATTTAACTTGAAATTAGTTAGCTTGACCGAGAAACCTTCAACTGAAAGTGCTACTAAGGCATAATGGTATGAAGCTGAACTCCAATCAGATTCAATTTCAATTGAAGTTGTTGCATTTAAATGAGATGAATGAACACATATTTCACTTTGATTAAAATCTACCCTTATTTTCTGCTGCTCCAATAAAGCTTTCGTCATTTCAAGATATGGTCTTGACGTAATATTTCCTTTTAACTTAATGCTTAAGCCTTGAGGAAATTTTGGAGCAATTAACATTAAAGCTGAAATATATTGACTACTAATGTTTGCTTGAATACTAAGTTTGTTTTTGGTTAAATTTTTACCCCTAATTTTTAAAGGTGGATAGCCCTCATGATCTAAATATGAAATATCTGCGCCAAGATTTTTTAAAGCATCTACTAATGGTTTTATGGGACGTTGATGCATGCGTTTACTACCAGATATCACGAACTCTTGTTGATGCATTGTAGCGCAAAGAGCTGTTAGAAAGCGCATTGTGGTTCCTGCATGACCAACATCAATTTTAATAGTTTTAGATTCAGAATCTAACTGTTTTAATGCATTGATTAGGTGCTTGGTATCGTCACTATCTGAAAGATTATGTATGTTTATGCCGCCTAAAACATAATCGAGAATTAAAGCGCGATTAGACTCACTTTTAGAACCTG
This sequence comes from Psychroflexus sp. ALD_RP9, assembly GCF_017311165.1. Taxonomy (GTDB): domain Bacteria; phylum Bacteroidota; class Bacteroidia; order Flavobacteriales; family Flavobacteriaceae; genus Psychroflexus. The sequence continues at coordinate 2,542,413 of NZ_CP062973.1, forward strand.
AAATTTGAATGTTTATCGGAAACTTTAAAGTTGTTGATTTTTCTAAAAAGTTAATCACCTTTTTCCTGTTCTTTTATTTTCCCTTTAAATTTAAAATAAGTAACAATAAAACCGTAAATACTGCCACTTGCTAAGCCACCGATGATTAATTTTAAAAACTCAAAATTTGCAAAACGAGCAGCTTTAAACTTATCAAAATTGAAGTCATATGTTATTACAAAATCTACAATAATATAAACAACACAAAAGCCTATGGCTAAAGTGTAAACTGATTTCCAAAATCCAGGATAATTAATCACTTTTTTAAACATAAACTACTTCAGTTTTTTATTGTTATGATGGCGGTCATGGTCACGTTTGGTTTTAATATCTAGTTTTTTGTCGAATGACTTTTGCAAATCTACACCTGTTTGATTTGCAAGACAAAGCACCACAAATAAAACATCTGCGAGTTCTTCTCCTAAATCTTTTTCTTTATCACTATCTTTCTCGCTTTGCTCACCGTAACGTCTCGCGATAATTCTGGCAACCTCACCAACTTCTTCGGTGAGTTGTGCCATATTGGTTAGTTCGTTAAAATACCTAACACCATGATTTTTAATCCATTCATCAACTACTATTTGAGCATTTTCAATATTCATTACTTAATATTTATAAAATCCAAATCTACTATAATTAGACGAGTTAATTAATTAAATTTTATTGAACATGATATTAAACTTTAGAGAGCACAATTTTTTCGTTTTCTTGGTCGACTATTGTTTGATAAAGTTCTTTAAGACTTTCGTAATACTCTGAAGGTAAAATACTGGCATTGATATTAAAAATCACTGTTAGTTGTATTTTAGTACCGCTAGCCATCACTAAATATTGATATGTACCTATTTGATTTGGAAGACCAATAACTTTTTTTTCAGGCACATAATCTATGGTATAGCCATCAGGAATTGAAATATTAAAAGTTTGTCTTAATGACCGAGGATAAGTAAAATCAATTGGGTAATTTCTTGTTTTATCTTTAAACGGATTTTCATCAGTTTTAAAAAACAGCATAGGAGTTATATATATTTTATCACCAATTACATCACTAAAAGAAGCTTTGGTTTTAAACTGATAAGAGCGCATTACAGGTTTTGACAAGTCTTTAATAAACTTATTTGTAAAGTTACTAACTTCTATTCCTTCATAATTTTCTTTAAGAAGTTCTACTTGCTTATCTATGGGCATATTACTTCTAGAATTTCGATAACCTAATGCAAAATTTTCACAAAAAACTTCACGAACTTGGCCCTCTATTTCTCCATTATCTTTTAAAATTCCTGTTAAATTCGTATTAAGTTTTGATGGCGATTTTGGCATCAAATCAAATTGTTCTGAGTGTTCTTCACTGTAAATTATACGCCCTATCCAATTTAAAACCCTTTTTGGTAAAACATTGGGTGCTGAGTAAGGTTCTGTAGCGTCTAAGTGGTAAGTTTTATTATCTATTATAGCCAAACTAGTGACGTAATTAAAACCGCTAATGGTTGGTGAAAACGGAATTCCTTTAGCTATTGTACTACTTACCACTGGATAAGCCTCAATCCCTGCATATTTCAGCATGGCAGTTAACATTAGGTTTATTTCGGCAGAATTTCCTTCCCCGTTTTCATAAATACGCTTTAATTTATCAGTACAAAAAAGTCGATTTTTATTATTCCATTTCATTTTCGATTTTACATGATTGAAAATTAACATTAAGCGGTCTAATTGATTTGGTGTTGAATTAACTAATGCATCAATATCATCTTCAAAGTACTTAGATTTTAGTAATTCTTTGCCAAAATCATCAGATTTCATAATTATTTTAGAAACATCTTTCCAAGTTTGGTTAAAATTTTTTCTTTTTCCTCTTTGCCCTAAGCCTTTTACAGATGCTATTTCATATTTAACCGAAGTTTGATAATTACTAACATTATTAACGAAATTTTCACCTGTAATTTTTGGTACATTTTTAGCAACTATAGATGTAATATTTATCTTAGAAGCTATTTTACCTCTACTTGAGCGACCTGTGCTGTTTCCACTTCTATAGTAAAATTCTCCTTCTTGAATATCTGTATTCGTTTCTAAATTATGTTCTCCTCTAAAATATGGTCTGTATGCTAAATAAGTTGCTGGAGAAATTAAAACAAACTCTGAAAAATCTACAGGAATTTCTTTTTGGAATGTCCACTTTGGTAAAGAAGTTACATGTGGAGATTTAATAGTATAGCTAACCTCTATTATAGATCCCTCTTGAACATTTGGTAGCGCTAATTTTTTAAGGTGCCATAACTCGCTTGGTTCTTCTTCATATATGTTTCTATTTTTTATCTTGTCTCTAGTTATTTTCCCGTTTTTCAAATTGTAGACATAGCCTTTAATGTTAATGACTCTTTCTTCTTCAGCATTAGAGTTTCCTACATAAAAAGGTATCATAATATCAGCTTGATTAAGCCCATCTTTAGTATAAATTTTGATTCTTGATGTTTTATTGAAGGTGTAATTCCATCCATCAGTAAATTCAAATGAAATTTCACCTTGATCAAATAAAACGGCTGCTGAAGCGGTTGAATCTAATGGATGAACAGTTTGCTTTAAATCATTAATAGTGATTTTTTTTAAATCAGTTTGTGCAATAGTTGAAAGGGTTACACAAAATAAAAAAATACAGAAATTTGTAAAACGCATAAGTCTCTTTTTAATTTAATATAATTTTGGTTTGGTCACTTCTTGAAATGTCATCTAAAAATTCTTGGAATTCTTTATAATCTGTTTTTTCAAATTTATTTTTATTGATTTCAACATTTCTATTAACAATAAGGGTATTGTTATCAGTCAATTGAAGTTTTAATTCATATTTTCCGAATTTTGTTTTAATAGAAATGTGATCAGGTAAATCAGAAACTTTATAATTACCTAAATCGTAAACATACTCATCTACATCTTTATAGCCTCGTTCAATTTCAAAAGGATTTGAGCGGTTTTCATAGTCTCTTGCAGAAAATGATTTTTGATTAAAAGGATTTACTTCTAAAATAACATCATTGCCAAATTTTTTGAGATATTTAGTAGCTTTGAGCTTTACATCTTCAGTAAAAATTACTTTGTCTTTATTATTAATGAAATTATAATTTTTAAGGCTTAAACGATTTAAGTTACCCCAATAATTTTTATAATATCTTTCTACAATCCTATCTTCTATCCTCTCTAAACCCGCCTTACGATCATACTGAGTGCCATATGAGTTAATTTTAATTTCAGCATACATATCAAGACCATCAAAACTTATTTTTGCTGTCGAGTTTTGAAGGTTATAGTCATTTAAATATGCTGGCGTTTGTACAATTTGCCCACCGGTTTCGCTAATCGCTAAAACTTTACGATTATCTGTAAAAGTGCCTAAAAAATTGAAGGGTTTAGTTTGGCTGGTACATTCTAACCAATAATCTTCATCTTGATCTTCTACTTGCAAAATGACGTGATTACCTTGCATCGAGAAAAAATCAGGATCAATATCTCGTTGGTTCGATCCTGAATAAACTACACAGTAGTTAGATTCTATACCAACGCTTTTAAGCAAAGCCATTGTATAGTTAGTCAAAGCTTTACAGTCGCCATATTTTTTATCAAAAACATCTTCGGCTGGCATTGGTCTCCAACCGCCAATTCCAAGTTGAACGCTTATGTACCGACTATTATCTTGCATAAAGTTATAAATTAATTTTGCCTTTTCTTTGGTGGTAGTCGCATCTGCAACAAGATTTTTTATTTGTGTTTCTAGCTGTTTGGGAAGTTGGTCATAGCCTTTTAAAAAATTATTGTATTGCCAAATACCAAACTCTTTCCAATTTGTTGCTTCTCCTCTAACACCTTCTAGATTAAACTCATTTAAGCCAAACTTTACTGAAGGAACAAACGACTGAAATGAAGGACTATATTCTTCACTTTCGATAGCAGGCATATCAGTAGCTACAAAATGAAAGTCTGAGATTTGCTGTATAGAAAAACGCTCGAAGTTCTGAGTTTGATAACGCAACTTGATAGGTGTTTTATTTTCAATTTTATAGGTTGATTTTTCTACTGATTGAAAATAACGATCTAAGGGAAAAAATGGCCTTATGAAAGCTGTATTTTCAGTTTCAAGCTTATATTCAAATTTTACCGTTACCGGGTAACTCTTAGGCTTATAATCAAGGTAATACACGCGATTATCTGAATATAATGTACCGTTAGAAACAGCACTTTGATCTTTAAAATCACGTTTTTTATAATGTTCAACTTCTTCACCTACAAGATTATAAACATAAAAATCAAGGTCTTTAATTTTAGTAGCATCATCATAATGAACATAAGCACCAACTTGTTTTAAGCCTGAGTTATTAAAGACCGTAATTATACGAGATAATTTAATGGTCATTTTATCAACGGCCTCTACTGTAACTTCAGTTTTTTCGTTTCTTATTACAGAATTAGCAGATTTTTTTAAAGTGTCTTTAACTGTTAATGCAGAATATATTTCTTGAGTTTGAGCTATTGCAATAGATGAATAAAGTAGGATAAAGCACAACAGATTGATTAACTTCATAATGTAGATTTTTTTCAAAAATATACATTTAGATTTTATTAACAAATAAAACTCAAAGTTAATCTATATCAACTATAATATTTATAGGCCCATCATTTTCTGAGATAACTTTCATGTCTGCGCCAAAGCAACCTGAAGCAATTTTATGCTCATATTCTGTATCTAATTTTTTAACAAAATAATCATATAGTAATTTTGCTTGCTCTGGTTTTGCCGCTAACATAAAATTAGGCCGATTCCCTTTCTTGGTAGAAGCATACAAGGTAAATTGACTAATCACTAAAATTTCACCTTCAACTGATGAAATATTGGCATTAATGGGTTTAGATTCTGATGGGAATAGTCTAATTTTTAAAATTTTATCTATCAGTTTATCAGCTGTAAATGAAGTATCGGTATGAGTAATTCCTAAATAAATTAAATAACCGTTTTGAATTTCACCTACCGTATTTTCGTCTACAATTACTTGAGCTGAATTTACTCTCTGAATAATGGCTCGCATATTATTTTAAATGTTGAAATTGATCCTGACGGTAATTATCGTCTTTAGATTCTAATATTTGCAAATAACTTTGGTATCGCGTAAATTCTATTTTGTCTTCATCTAAGGCTTTTTTAACAGCGCATTTTGGCTCGTCGACGTGTAAACAATTGTTGAATTTACAATCTTGTTTTAACTTAAAAAATTCAGGAAAGTAATTGCTTAACTCGTATTTATCGATATCGACAACACCAAAACCTCTTATTCCTGGTGTGTCTATTATTCTTGAACCAAAATTTAAATCATACATTTCAGCAAAGGTTGTGGTATGTTGCCCTTGTAAATGTTGTTCTGAAATTTCTTTAGTTTTTAAATTCAATCCTGGTTGTAGACTATTGATTAAAGTTGACTTTCCCGTACCACTATGACCAGAAACTAGGCAAGTTTTATCTTTCATTAAAGCTTCAACTTGATCTAAATTTTTACCTGTCAGTGCAGAAATACCAATGCAATGATAACCGATAGAACGATAAACTTCAGCGAGGTATTTCATCTCTCCAAATTCATTCTCCGTTAAAGTGTCAACTTTATTAAATAATAATATTACTGGTATATGATAGGCTTCAGCAGTGACTAAAAATCGGTCTATAAATGTTGTAGATGTTGCGGGATTATTGAAGGTTATCAACAAAAAAGCAACATCTATATTCGAAGCAATAATATGTGTTTGTTTAGAAAGATTAACGGATTTACGAATAATATGGTTTTTCCGTTCATTGATTTTGGTAATCACAGCTGTTTGCTCATCGCTGCTTTCATCAAACTCATAATCAACCAAATCACCTACAGCAACAGGATTGGTACTTTTTAAACCTTTAATTCTAAATTTCCCTTTTAGTCGTGCTTTTATAAATTGTCCGGTTTCAGTTTTTAAATGATACCAACTACCAGTCGATTTATAAACACGTGCTGTCATAGGCTATTGACTTATAATTTTATGTTGATGTTGAATAGATTCTTGGTGAATGGCTTTTAAAAAACGAATTACAAATTCTTTTGATAAATCATTTTCATCAGCATTAGCAATTAAGCGTTGTAAGATAGCATTCCACCGTTCTGGCTGAAGTATAGCCACATTATTTTCTTTTTTAAGGTAACCAATAGAATCAGCCACTTTCATGCGTTTACCTAAAGCTTCTAAAATTTGATCGTCGATTAAGTCAATTTTTGATCTCAATTGCTTAATGTCTGTATTAAATTTATCTTCGCCTTCTCTATTTCTGATTTTTAAATCAATCGTCATCTGGTCTAAAAAAGCTGGCGTAATTTGCTGTGCAGCATCGCTCCAAGCTTTATCTGGTGCATGGTGAGTTTCAACCATTAAACCATCATAATTTAAATCAAGAGCTGTTTGGCAAATATCAAAAACCAAATCACGATCGCCTGCAATATGCGATGGATCAACAATTAAAGGCAAATCGGGAAAGCGACTTTGCAAGTCAACAGCTATTTGCCATTCTGGATTATTACGATATTTTATTTTTTCGTAAGTAGAAAACCCACGATGTATCACACCCAGGTTTTTAATATCAGCTGTATAAAATCGTTCAACTGCGCCAAGCCATAAAGCTAAATCTGGATTAACTGGATTTTTAATTAATACAATTTTGTCTGTGCCTTTTAAAGCATCTGCAATTTCCTGAACAATAAACGGGCTCACCGTACTTCGAGCACCTATCCAAAGTACGTCTACATCAGCTTTTAGAGCTAATTCAACATGTGTTTTATTAGCAACTTCGGTAGCGATTTTTAAACCGGTTTCTTCTTTTGCACGCTTAAGCCACTCAAGTCCAATAGCACCAACACCTTCAAAGTTTCCTGGTCTTGTGCGAGGTTTCCAAATTCCAGCACGCATAACGCTAGTATCGGTATCTTTTAATTGATGAGCAATGGTTAACACTTGTTCTTCAGTTTCTGCACTACAAGGTCCAGCAATCACTAAAGGGTGATTTAGGTTAAAGTTGTGTAACCAATTTTTTAACTGCTTGTCGTTCTTCATAAAAGTATCTAATCTTCAGCAAAAATAAATTTAATTCGCAATTTAACACGCATATTTAATAGGCTTTTAGAGAATTTTGGCTTGAAGCTTTAAATTATAGGCACCATTTATATCTGAAATATCAAATTGAAACTTGGCCTCATTAATTAATGGTCTTGCAATTACATTAGTATTAGCGATGCCTTGCTTTAAACTATCGGTAATTAGACCTGAAAATTTAAGCTGTTGGGCTTTAGCACCTGCTAAAACCAATAAACATAAAACGGTTATCGCAAAGCTTAATTTCAATTAATTATCTTTAAATGGGTTGACTTTATCGATCATTTTTTGGTAAGCTTCAAGGCTAATTTGAGGTAGATTGGTTGGTGGAGATTCTAAAGCTGATGCCTTAACCTCTTTAAAACTAATAAGATTTGCAGTAAATAGTTTACTTTCAATCTTAATAAGCAAGCCAGGTAAACTGCCGTAGTTTAATACATTAAAATTAGTGGGAATATTTGGTGCATACCATAGCTTAAAATTATATTTTGATTGGACTTCAACTTCTGCAAGATAACACTGGTACTTACCTATTTGCTTGGTATCATTTAACAAAGTGACAGGCGAATAGTCTATTTTTAGCAAAAACGCTTTGATATCAAGATGATTAGAGTGTATTTCTAGCATTAAAGAATCCTTTCCTTTTTCTCTGTAATATTTAGTTGAACCACCTGCAAACCGTAATGCTGGGTCTAGCTTTCGTTTTCGATCTTGAATTCCCATATCTTGAACCACTTCATAAAAACTAAGTTCTGCATTAAACACTAACTTGGCTTTAGCAGGTCTAGAATTTAGATATTTGTTAAAGGCTTTTTTTAGTAAAGTAGGGTCAGTACCTTCTGACATCTTTTTTTTTATATGCGCTTTAAAGTGCGCTTTATTCACCTTAAACTGATAAGTTGCCTCGTAGGTTTGGGCATAAAGACTAGCTTGCATTATTAGAAGAATGAGCAATATTTTCATAATGTGAAATTTTAAAAGTAGGCTAAAAAACAATCGTGTTCGTCTATGAACGCATGTATTAACTTGAATGAAAGATGTTATTATTCACTAAGTATAAAAGCCAATATATTTTTTAATTACATCTTCAAATGTAGAAAAAAAACATTTCACACTTTTGTAATAAATATTTTTGTAATAATTTATTTTTTTGGCTTAATTAGTAGTAAAATTATAATTATATTACCTTTTTTATACAAATTAAGAACAGTATTTTAGCTCTTAATTTAAGACTTATTAAGCGCCTTTAAAAACCGTAGATTTCCTCTAAAATCGTGTTTTAACTCAATTTCAATAAAGCCCAAATCTTCAATAAGTTGCTTGGTATCTTCGGCTAAATATTGGTTGAGTTCAAAAAACAATTTACAAGAAGTTTGTTTTTTTGCTAGTTGTGTAATTTTTCGGTAAAACAACAAAGGGTCACGATTTGAGACAAACAAAGCTAATTCGGGTTCATGGTCTAAGACGTTAGGCTGCATTTCGGATTGTTCTAATTCACGCACGTAAGGCGGATTTGAAACTATGACGTCAAAGTCCTGCGGAAGTTGCTCGAGCTGAAGAATATCTTGCTCAAAAAAATGAATCTTTTGTTGATGTGTCTTGGCATTTTCGGCTGCCAGTTGAAGTGCTTTGGTTGAAATATCACAAGCATAAACTTCAGCTTGTGGCAAATGTTTAGCTAAAGTAATTGGTATACAACCGCTACCGGTACCAATATCTAAAACCTTAATAGCTTGGTGTGTTTTCAGTTCAGCAATTATCCATTCTACTAGTTCTTCTGTTTCGGGACGCGGAATTAAAACAGATGGATTCACCTTAAATCGCTCGCCATAAAATTCAGTATAGCCTAAAATATATTGAATGGGTTCTTGCTTAAGTAATCGCGAAAGCTTCAACTGAAATTCTTTAAGTTGCTGATCCTGAATTTCAACATCAGCTTGTAATTGATGGTCTAAAGCGCGATAACCTAAAACTTCTTCTACTAACCAATGGTAAAGACTTTCTGCTTCTGCTTGGTCGTAAACTTCTGTAAGTTGTTTTAAGCAATCCTCGCGGTATTTTCGTAAATGAAGTTGAGCCATTTTTACAAAGTTTTAAGCATCCAAACATCACAAGAATGATGACCTGTGTTGCCCATTCGGTGGTCAATATATTCGAATCCAGTTCGTTGATAGAGTTTCTGCGCTGCCTTCATCCAAGGCAAAGTCTCAATATAACACTGCGTATAAGCTTGCTCTCTGGCAAAGTTTAAACAATATTGCATCATTTTAGTGCCTAAGCCGCGACCACGAACTTTAGGATGAAAATACATTTTTTGCAACTCACAAATGTCTTGAGATTCGCCTTCAAGTTGAGCAATACCTGCGCAACCTAAAATTTCATTACCTTCAAGTAACACAAAATAATTGGCGCGTTTTTGACTTTGATAATGTTCAAAAAGTGTATCTAAAATAGGGTCGGCATAAGCGGTGCCAGTCTTAGGTGCATTTTGCTCTTCGAGAACAAAACGAATTAAGGCGGCGACTTCTATGTTATCTTGAGCTTGAATTGGTCGGATTTCAATCGATTTCATCAAAATTAAATTCTATTTTTGTGGCGTGAATATACATGAAAAATACATGGCGCGTTGCATTGAATTGGCAAAAAAAGGCTTAGGCAACACCTATCCTAACCCACTTGTGGGCGCTGTGATTGTTTACAAAGATCAAATTATTGGTGAAGGTTATCACCACAAAGCTGGTGAAGCACATGCTGAAGTGAATGCGATTAAAGCGGTTAAAGATCAAGAGCTTCTTAAAAAATCGACTATTTATGTGAGTTTAGAACCTTGCAGTCACTACGGTAAAACGCCACCATGTGCTAACTTAATTATAGATAAAGGAATACCAAACGTGGTCATTGGCCATGTAGATCCGTTTGCTGAAGTGGCTGGACGTGGAATTAAGAAATTATTTGAAGCTGGACGTCACGTTCATGTCGGTGTTTTAGAAAATGAGTGCGCTGAGCTTAACAAACGCTTTTTTTGTTTTCATCAAAAAAAGCGGCCTTACATTATTTTAAAATGGGCACAAACTGCTGATGGGTTTATAGCGCCTGATCATCAAAATAAAGGTGAAATTTTTTGGATTTCAAATGCGTATGCCAAGCAAATGGTTCATCAATGGCGAACGCAAGAAACAGCTATTTTGGTGGGTACTTCTACGGCTTTAAAAGACAATCCTCAGCTTTCTGCAAGACAATGGCATGGCAAACAACCAACGAGATTAGTGATTGATCGAAATTTACAATTACCTGAAACGCTTCAATTATTAGACCAATCACAACCTACATTAGTATTTCATGACATGGAGTTCAATCAAGCGTCTCAACAAAACTTAACCTACGTTCCTATCGATTTTTCTAAAGATGTCATCAATCAAATATTAGCGCAACTCTACCAAAACAACCTAGCATCGGTAATTATTGAAGGTGGCCAAAATACCTTACAACATTTTATTAATGAAAACTTGTGGGATGAAGCACGCGTGTTTGAAAGTCAATCTAAACTAAAAAGCGGCATTAAAGCACCAAAATTTACATCTAAAAGCTCTCAAACAATAAAAATTTTAGATAACCAACTGAAATACTATTACAATGAAGATTAAGCATTTGATATTCGACTTTGGTGATGTTTTTTTAACACTTGATAAATCGGCTACAAATAAATATTTAAGTCGGTTTGGCTTAAAAGAATTTACACCTGAAATGCTGAAACAAAATGAAGCTTATGAACAAGGGCTGATTTCAACCGAAGACTTTGTAAGCTTTTACACTTCAACCGTAGACGGGTTAACAGCTGAAAAGTTCATTGAAGCCTGGAACTCAATTTTAATCGATTTTCCTGAACATCGTTTGCAATTTATTCAGCAGTTGGCTGAACAAGCAAATTTCGATTTAGTGCTATTAAGCAACACGAATGAGTTGCATATCGATTGGATTAAACAACATATTAATTGTTTTGAAAGCTTTAAAAGTTGCTTTAGTCAATTTTATTTATCGCATGAAATTAAGCTCAGAAAGCCAAATCCAGAAATATTTGAGTTTGTAATAAACCAAAACAAGTTTAAGGCAAATCATTGTTTGTTTATAGATGACACTAAGGAACATACTTTAGGCGCTCATAGTCTCGGAATTAAGACTTGGCATTTAAAAGCTGGACAAGAAGATGTAACCGATTTATTCACTAAACAAGCTCATTTATTTTGATTTCATTAGCGCTAAGTATTTTATCTTCAAGCCTTATTTATGTGGTCTTTAAACTTTTAGGTAAATTTGAAGTTTATCGATTGCATGCGTTAATATTCAATTATCTCACAGCCTTTTTACTAGGGCTGAGCATGCAATCTAACCTAAGCTTGTCGAGCTTTAATGAAGTTTATGTGCAAGATTGGTTTTTGGGTGCTATTTTTTTAGGAATTTTATTTATTACCATCTTTAATTTTATGGTCATTACCACACAGAAAAGTGGTTTATCAGTAGTTTCCGTTGCCAGTAAAATGAGCTTAGCAATTCCTGTTATTTTTGTGATTATCGCTTATGATGAAGCGCTTAATTTTGGTAAATTAACAGGTATAATTTTAGCTTTAGTCTCTGTGTTTTTAGTTTCAATAAAATCTAAATCACTTCAAATAGATTACCGTAATTTAATTTTTCCGCTTATTGTTTTTGTAGGTAGTGGTATTATAGAAAGTAGTATAAAGTTTTTTGAAAATGATTACGTCGCTGAATCTGATGTAGCTATTTTTTCAGCAAGTATTTTCCTTTTTGCATTTATTTCAGGATTAATAATGCTTTTTTCAAGCCGTATTCATCGCCAGCAAAAGTTATTACCAAAAGCAATTTTTGGTGGTATTTGTTTAGGAATCCCCAATTACTTTTCAATTTACTTTTTTATAAATGCCCTTGGTTACGACCAATTAAGCGATTCTGCAGTATTTATAATCAATAATGTAAGTATTGTTTTACTCTCGACCATTATTGGCATTTTAGTATTTCATGAGCGTTTAATTGTCAAAAATTGGATCGGAATTGCTACAGCTATTGTAAGTTTGGTGCTCATTACTTTATTTAATTGATTTTATGACTGAAGATACTTACAAAACAATTTTAAAACCAGGAAAAGAAACACTATACAAGGTTAAAGGAAGTAAGTTTTTTGGTTATGCGTTTCCAGTTGAAACTGAAGAAGACGTCAACAAAGCTATAGAACAACTTAAGAAAAAACACCATAAAGCTAGACATTTTTGTTATGCGTGGCAGTTAGGAAAACATTATGAGCATTACAGAGCTAATGATGACGGCGAACCTTCAAATTCAGCTGGTATGCCTATTTATGGTCAATTACAAGCTTTTAATTTAACCAATGTTCTAGTGGTTTCTGTTCGTTACTTTGGTGGTACAAAATTAGGTGTTGGTGGTTTAATCTCTGCTTACAAAACTTCAGCACAACTTGCCATCGAAGCAAGCGAGATAAAAGTTAAACGCATTACGCAAGTGTTTTATGTTAATTGTGAATACGATATGATGGATGTAGCCATTCGTTTGGCAAATGATTTAAAAGCTGAAATTATTCATCAGAATTTAGAACTCGACTGTAATTTTACCATCGAAGTTCGTTTAGATGATTATGCTCGTGTTTTTGAAAATTTTAAAACAACCTACGGACTTAATGTTAGAGAAAAAAGAGACAAAAAATAATCGATTATCAACCAGAAATTAAGTCTAAAATAGACTGAGGACAACGAATTGGTCTTCTTGATTTTGCATCCATAAAAACATGAGTTGTAGAACCTGATGAACTCACAATTTCATCATTAATTTTAATGTTATATAAAAATTTCATTTTAACATTTGGCAGAGACTCTAAATAACAACCAACCTTAATGATATCACCAAAATAAAGTGGCTTTTTAAAATCGACATTAAGATTAATTAATGGCAGCATTACTCCTTTTTTTTCAAGCTCATGGTAGTGCATACCAGCATTTCGAAGCCATTCTACTCTCGCCTGCTCAAAATATACGGCATAATTAGAATGATGCACAATCCCCATTTGATCGGTTTCAGCGTAACGAATTTCTATTGTTGTTTGACTAGGTTTTAACATAATTCAAAAGAGAAATTAACATATAAAGATGTGATTTTTGACATCCCTTAATATTAAAAAATAAAACTTAAAATTCAACACAAATTTCATTTTTTTATTAATTAATTTGTTCACATATTTGTCATCTCGATAGAGAAAATTTTAAAACAAAAATCAATTTATAACAGTCTAAAAATT